>JAUVZM010000048.1 GCA_030602615.1 bacterium | reverse complement strand
CAGTAGTGGACTTCCCGGAAGCCGACAACATCGCCAATGGGGATCTTCTGGAGCTAGAGGTGGATGTGCTATGGCCGGCGGCGCTGGAGAACGTGATAAACGACAACAACGCCGACCGCATCAAGGCCAAGATTGTTGCAGAGGCGGCCAACGGTCCGACCACGCCCGCAGCCGATCCGGTGCTGTACGAGAACGGCATACATGTGATTCCCGACTTCCTATGCAACGCTGGTGGCGTGACCGTGTCATACTTCGAGATGGTACAGAACTATTCCCGTGACCAGTGGTCCACAGAGTACGTTCACAAGCGCCTCGATGAGAAGATGACCGAGGCCTATCAGTGTGTTGTGGAAACTGCCAAATCCAACGATGTAGACATGCGCACGGCGGCCCATCTGGTCAGCGTGCAGCGAGTGGCGGAGGCCGTGCGGTTGCGCGGATGGGTTTGATGGACCTTGATGGCGAGGGATAGACGAAATACCTCGCTCGGGTAGCAGCAGCAAGGCCCTATGCCAGCACTCCATATAAGTCCAATAGCGGGGAAAACAACAAACGGGTGACGAGACTACATCTCGTCACCCGCTCTTGCTTTGGCTATTCGCGGCTAGGCTGGCTCGGAGATCTCCGGCAGTTCGGCCAGAGCCCTCTCGATCTCCTGCTCGGGTAACTCGTAATCCTCCAACTCCCCACTCAGGTAGGCATCGTACGCGCCCAGGTCAAAGAAGCCGTGTCCACTGTAGGCGATGACAATGCACTTCTCCTCCCCGGTCTCCTTGCACTTGAGCGCCTCGTCAATGCCGGCTTTAACAGCGTGAGCCGTCTCGGGAGCGGTCAACGAGCCCTCGGTGCGGGCAAAGGTAATCGCGGCCTCAAAGACCTCGTTCTGGTGGAATGCCCGCGCCTCAATAACTCCCTGATTAACCAGCAGGCACATCAGTGGCGCATCGCCGTGATACCGCAGCCCACCAGCGTGAATAGGCGGTGGCACGAAGCTGTGGCCGAGGGTGTACATCTTCAGCAGCGGGGTCAGCTGCGCGGTATCGCCGAAGTCATAGCGATATGGCGCCCGGGTCAGCGTCGGACAGGCGGTCGGCTCAGTCGCGATGATGTCAATTTCCTGCCCCTCCAGCTTGTCTTTGACAAAGGGGAAGGCCATGCCCGCGAAGTTCGAGCCACCGCCCACGCAGCCGACAATGACGTCAGCTTTCTCCCCGACCAGGTCGAGCTGCTTCTTTGTCTCGAGGCCCACAATGGTCTGGTGCAGCAGGACGTGGTTGAGCACGCTGCCCAGCGAGTACTTGGTATCGTCGTGAGTAGCGGCATCCTCTATTGCCTCGGAGATGGCGATGCCCAGGCTCCCGGGGGAGTCGGGATCCTTCTCCCGAATCGCGCGCCCGGCGTTTGTCTTGTCGGTCGGCGAGGGGAAGCATTCTGCCCCCCAGGCCTCCATTAGCATCCGTCGGTAGGGCTTCTGCTGATAGCTGACCTTCACCATATAGACCGTTATGGTCAGGTCGAACAGAGCCCCCGCAAACGCTAGCGCGCTACCCCACTGCCCGGCGCCGGTCTCTGTGGCGATGCGGGTGACACCCTCCTGCTTGTTATAGTAGGCCTGGGCGACGGCGGTGTTGGGCTTGTGGCTGCCCGGCGGGCTGAAGCTCTCGTTCTTGTAGTAGATGCGCGCTGGCGTGCCCAGGTATTCCTCGAGCCGATGCGCCCGGAATAGCGGACTGGGCCGCCACAGCTTATAGATCCGTAGAATTTCGTCGGGGATCTCGATCCACGGCTCCATACTTACTTCCTGCTTGATTAGCTCCATCGGAAAGATGGGCGCCAGTGCCTCCGGCCCGATCGGCTGGCCGGTCCCCGGATTCAATGGCGGCGCCAGCGGGGCAGGCAGATCCGGATTGATGTTGTACCACCGCTGGGGCATCTCACTTTCGGGCAGGATAATCTTGGTCTGGTCCATTTCTTGTTCCCTCCTTCAGGTATTTTCTGAACGAGTCATTGGCCGGTCGTCAGGTTGTTCCCCAGTTGCGCCCTCTGATAACCACAAATAGTCTAGTTCACCTTTCATACTGCTTTTCCCTCCTTGGGCTGATGCCACTTGAAAGTCATCCCCCCAGGGCTGAATAGGCCGTGAGCTTATGAGGCCCACCATGTGCCAGACTGTCGCAGAGACCCTGCCTTGTCAAGCAGCCGGGGCAGCCTCTCGTTAGGAGAGGTTATTGGTCCATCTCCTCCATCCGCACCGGGCGGCCTTCGGCCAGGGATTTCTCGATGGCGAACATAACCCGGTGCGTCTTGAAGGCTTCTTCGAAGTTGATGGACGAGTCCCGGTCCTCCAGCAGGCACTGGGCGAAATGGTCCACCTGTGGCGGGTAGGGGTGGTCGAGTACGTCGCCGGACTCGGCCTGGGTGGTGGGCACCGTGATCCACTCGTCGGGTCTTGTGCCCGCGATCTGGGTGGACCACAGCTTGTCGTTCCAAAGCGTACCCTGGCTGCCGACCAGATGAACATTGAACACGTAGGGCTGGCGGCAGTCAATGCACGAGACGCATTTCCCGCAGGTGCCGTCGGCAAACTTGATAATCGCCACGGAGGTAGTGTCGTACTCGTACTCCTGGAGAACAGGAGCCGTGGTCTTCGCCGAATAGGCGTAGACCTCCTCGACTGGCCGGTCAGCAAAATACAGCAGCGCATCCAGGGCATGTGCGCCAGCAGTAATCAAGGCGCTGCCGCCGATTTCCTTCTTCACGTTCCATTCGTACTGCGCGTACCAGGGCCCGATGCCGTGGTAGTAGTCCACCTCGAAGTGGTGGACGTCGCCCAGCAGGCCCTGCGCCATCACTGACCTGACCAGGTCGAAGTGCGGGATGAAACGCAGCTCAAAGTAGACTGTAGATTTGACCCCTGCCTTCTCAATGGCCTCGCGCATCTGTAGCAGACTCTCATAATCAATCGCCAGCGGCTTTTCGATCATCAAGTGCTTGCCGGCCTCGGCGGCCTGGATGGCCTGGGGTGGATGCAGAGGATGGGGCGTGCAGATATCCACCACGTCCAGGCCGGGATGCTGCAGGAACTCGTCGTAGTCGTGGCAGAGCGCGGCGTCATTGCCGCACATCTCGCGAATCTCTTCCCCGCTCAAATCCTTACTTGAGCATAGGGCGGTAACCTCCATATGGGGGTTGGCCTTGAACGCGGGCAGATGCCCACTGGCGGCCCAGCCCAGTCCGACTATACCAACGTTGATAGATGCCATTGTCTATCACTCCCTCATTGTCTTACCAGATTTGGCACGGTATCACTTGCGCCGCCAGATAGTGCCTTGCGGAGTATCCTCCAGAATGATGCCTTTCGCGGCGAGTTGGTCGCGGATTTCGTCGGCGCGGGCAAAGTCCTTGTCGGCGCGGGCTTGCTCCCGCTCGGCAATAAGCGCCTCAATCTCTTCGTCCGCAGCGGGCCCAGTCTTGGCCGCTTCCAGCGGTTCAGTCATCAGACCCAGCACGCTATCGGCCTGTTCGAGGAAGTTGAGCATCGCGGTACGGTCCTGGTCGCGCAGTTCGCCGGCATCAATAAGCATATTGATGTCCTTGATCAGCTCGAAGACCACGCCCAGTGCCCCAGGCACGTTGAGATCGTCGTCCAGCACCTGTTTAAAGTTGCTCCGTGCTTCCTCAATAAGCTGAATGGCCTCTTCGGAACTACCCTCCGGCAGCGGCAGTTTCGGCAGGCGCTCGATGAAGGTATTCAGCCGCTGCATCGCCCGCTCGCTCTGCTCCAGACCTTCGAGAGTGAAATTAAGCTGCTGGCGGTAGTGGGCGGTGAGCAATTGGTGGCGGATAGCTTGAGGACTGTAACCTTCTTTCAGCAGGTCACGCAGCGTATAGAAGTTGCCCAGCGACTTGGACATCTTCTCGCCTTCGACAATCAGATGTTCGCCGTGCACCCAGAAGCGGACGAATTGCTGGCCGGTAGCCGCCTCGCTCTGGGCGATTTCGTTCTCGTGATGGGGGAAGATGAGGTCCACTGCGCCGGTATGGATGTCGAGGGTCGGCCCCAGGTACTCCATAGACATCACCGAGCACTCGATATGCCAGCCGGGCCGGCCGGAGCCCCAGGGGCTATCCCAGGAGGGTTCATCGGGCTTGGCCGCCTTCCACAGCACGAAGTCGCCGGCCTCTTCCCGGTCGTATTCGTCGTCCAGACGGCTGAAGTCGCTGTCGCCCAACTCATCGGGCTGGATTCCCGACAGCTTGCCGTAATCGGAGAAGCTGGAGATGTCGAAGTAGACATTCCCCTCCACCTCATAAGCGTGGCCGTTGTCGAGCAACGTTTGGACGAGCGCCTGCATCTGCTCGATGTGGTCAGTAGCGCACGGGTATTGCCAGGCCGGCTGGATGTTGAGCGTCTCGAGGTCCTCAAAGAAGTACTCGGTGTACTGTTGAGTATATTCGGACAGGCTGACGCCCTGGGTCAGCGCGCCACTGATTGTCTTGTCGTCCACATCGGTGATATTCATCACATGGTGGACGTCCCAGCCCTTGAAGGCCAGGTAGCGGCACAGGATATCGCTGAGCACGAAGGTGCGCAGGTTGCCGATATGGGGAAAATCGTAGACCGTCGGCCCGCAGGAGTAGACTCGGGCAATATTACCGTCAGCCGGTTCGAAAGGCTGTTGCTGGCGTGTTGCTGTGTTATACAGCTCCAGCATTGGTCAGATGCTCCTCGGCTAT
This sequence comes from bacterium, assembly GCA_030602615.1. GTDB lineage: Bacteria > Armatimonadota > Zipacnadia > Zipacnadales > Zipacnadaceae > JALGTD01. Next base: position 13,839 of record JAUVZM010000048.1, on the reverse strand, counting down.
GCGGTACCAAGAACCAAACAAAATCGGGCCGGGCTCCCCGATTCCGTTTTTCGCTGGGTCGGGCCTGCTCGCTATTATTGTTTCTGGTAGCGCTTCTTTATCTTGTTGGAGGTGAAAGTCAGGAAGGACTTGACGGTGGCCCGGTCGGCGCTGCCGCTGCCCTGCATGCCGATGGCACAGAGGTAGTTGCGCTGCCAGAACATACCGGTAATGCTGCCGGCGGCTTCGGCGACGAAGGCCTGCTGCTTGATACTGTTATACAGTTGATATATGCCGCAGTCTTTCTGGGTCTCGCGGTGGGGCAGGAAATACGCTTTGGCCTGCTGCCAGTTGCCGAAGCGGTACATATCTACAGTTATCCGCTGGTCGCCCTTCTTGTATATGCGCTGGTGGGCCGAATGTAGGCCTTTTTCGCGCAGGGCAGGTACAGCTCCGTCGTAGATGGGGTAGAGTTGCTCGTTGGTGACGCCGCCGCGGTCAGTTTCTGGGAAGATTTGCCATCCGCCCAGCTCCCCGTTGTCGGGCATAAAACTGGCCAGCAGCGACTCCGCGGCTAGCCCTACCGGCAGCAGAGCCAGCCCGGCTAGGATCAGTATTAGCTTAGCAGGTCTACTCATAGCGCCTGGGCACCCCGATCTTACCCGACTGGGGTATTACTTGAATTGTCTGATTCGTCGGGGGGTTCTTCGGTGAGGCTCTTGACTTCGTCCACCGCCTCGCGCGAGGCCTGCTTGAACTCGCGAATGCCCTGACCCATCCCGCGCATAATCTCGGGTATCTTCTTGGCGCCGAACAGGATCAGCACCGCCAGCACGATAATCGCAATTTCCAGGGGTCCTAATCCGAACATCGCTGTATTCCTCCTCCACCTTCAGTCATACTATTGCCCTAATTATCGGATATTTATTGCTGGTTGGCAAGCACCGGGTGAGCTAAACCGGGATGGTGACCTCTTCGATCTGGGCTTCATCGGCACGTCCCAGGCCCATCTGGGCAGCGGTGAAGATGTGTTTCATGTGACCGTCCCGGAACGGGTCCTTGCCGTGTTGCTGGCGGGCTTGGTTGATCAGCCGCGCGCCCAAGAAGTCAATGGCGACCATATCGGTGCTCATTAGCAAACTGTTCTGTGCCCACTGGAACTGGGGCCTGCCGTCTGGACCGGCCTCGTACTGGCCCTTGAGTCCGTCCAGGATGGTCAGCACCGTTTTGCTGCGGATGACCGGATTTGAACACATTGCCGGGATATACGGATTACAGTTGTTGTCATGAGCGCTGCCGGTATGCTGGAAGCAGCCGAAGGCAAAGTTCTTCAGCGCCAGCGTCACGCCGGTCGCCCCGTGATCCTTGAGGATCGGGACATTGATCAGCTTGGTAATCTGCTGAGTGACAATCTTGCTCAGTGGAGCAGACTCCTGACCAGCGCCGCCGGCTGGCGCGAAGCTTTGGCTAACATTCGGATCGTATCCGGGCCCACCGCCGTCGGTCGCCTTCAACCAGGTGCCATCGGACTGCTGGCCGATGGTAAAGCCCCCGCCGGTCAGGTGAGAGGTATAGCGGTCAAATACAATGATGTTCTGGGCGGCCACGCCAGCGGCCATCAATTCTTCTTTCAGCACGCGTAGCAGCGTCGTGTTGTTGACGAAAGCCGGTCGGCCCAGGCAGTTAATCTTGATGCCGACGCGATCCTCGGGTCCCACCACCCGCTGCCAGGCCTGCACAGAGCTAAGCTCGCTGGTTACATGGCAGATGCCGGTTTGTACCATCGTCTTGACTACCTGGTAATTTGCCTGTCCCGATTGTAGGTCAAACGCATTGGGCGAGTTTGTGTGGATCACCCGACTGCGCTGGCTGGACTGAGGCACCTGCTGGGGCGAAGTTGAAGGTGCATTTTGCGAGCTATCCGCCCGGCAGCCAATCGCAGTGGCTCCTAGCAGTCCCGCGCCGACCATCAGACTCTGGCGGAGGAAGTCTCGCCGATCGATTCCTTCGGTAGCTTTGTTCTCGTTATCATCGCCACGGGCTGAGTCCACTTGTGCTCTCCTGTGGAGCATGGTAGCAATGGGTTCTCAGTTAGCTGCCGGCCTCCGTCCTGGCGCTGTGAATAGCCTGGCAGCTTCGAGTGTAAATTGATTAGTCCAGCGGTGTCAAGGCCGTATCGGCCAGCAGATCTTCGACAGAGCTGCGGGCGGGTAACCCCATGCCAAAGACTGCGGCATTGGCGGTGCCGGCTGCCACGGCCCATTTTAGTTGTTCGGTCAGAGGCAACCCCTCGACAGTGGCCGCCACCAGGCCGGCAACCATCGCGTCACCGCTGCCCACGGAACTGACTACCTGCACTTCAGGGGCCTCGACTAGCCAGCAGCCTGACGGTGCCACCGCGATAGCGCCTACGTTGCCCAGAGAAGTGAGCACCAGTTCAATGCCCTGCTGGATCAGCTCGCCAGCCCCCTGCTGTACGCCCTGTGGCACGGTCAGTTGGCGGCCTGCCAGGGCCTGCAACTCGGCGAGATTCGGGGTGATGATGGTAGGTGCTGCAGCAATGCTTTGGGCGAGAAGGGCGTCGTGGGCATCCACAATCACGGGGACGCCAGCCTGCTTAGCCGCGGTAACCAGGTCGCGGTAGAGGGTATCGGGACTCCCCCGGGGTGTGCTACCGGCGATGATAGCTATCTGGGCCTCAGCCAGCAGCTTTTTCCAGCGCCGCTCGAGGCGGCGAAGCTCGCGGGGGCTGGCTAACGGTCCCAGCTCATCCACACGTGTCTCCGTGTGAGCGACGGGGTCAATGAAGTTCTGGACCAGGCGGGATTCTTCGGCGGTTTCCACAAAGGCGGGCCTTATCTTCAGGCGGTGCAGCTCGGCCACAATAAAACGACCAACCATGCCGCCGGCAAAGCCGGTGACGGTGGACTTATGGCCCAGGATGCTCAGCGCCCTGGCTACATTTACGCCCTTACCTCCGGCAACCACCTGGAAGTCGCTAGTGTGATGAAACTTACCAGGCCGGAAGTTGGGAACCCGGTAGGTACGGTCCATCGCCGCGTTGCAACACAGGATCAGGATCATCGTCCAGCACTCCTGAATGGGACAAGAAACGGGACACCCGGCCAAGATGCCCCGTTCGCTACCTATTTTCGGCTGTCCTATTGCTCAGCCGGCGAGTATTCTTGACGGCAAAGTCAACTGAGCAGCTTATGTATCCGGTCTACCGCTTCGTTGATGTTCTCTACTGAATTGGCATACGATAGACGTAGATACCCCTCGCCGTACTGACCGAAGGCGGTACCCGACAGCACTGCGACGCTGGCTTCTTCCAGGATCATATCAGCCAGCTCGCGGCAGTCAATGCCGGTACCAGTCACATTGGGAAAGACATAGAAGGCCCCGTGCGGGCGCAGGCAGCTAATTCCTGGAATTGCGTTTAAGCCGTCTACAATGACATCGCGGCGCTGTTTGAACTGCTCGACCATCGCCAGGCTGGCTTCCATCGGGCCCTGAAGAGCGGCAATTCCGGCGCGCTGTACGAAGCTGGTGGTGCAGGAGGTGCAGTTAGTCTGCAGCTTAGCAATCTGGGCGGCCAGCTCCCTGTTCATTACTCCGTAACCCAGGCGCCAGCCGGTCATCGCGAAGGTCTTGGAGAAGCAGTCAAGCAGGATCGTGCGCTCTTTCATCCCGCCAACTGCCGCGATGCTATGGTGTTCGCCCTCGTACAGGATAAGTTCGTAGGGCTCGTCTGACATTACCATCAGGTCGTTTTCGATGGCTATCTCAGCAATCGCTTCCAGGTCTTCTCGGGTTAGCACCCCGCCGGTCGGATTCTGGGGTGAGTTGAGGATAATCAGACTGGTCTTGTCGGTGACCAGGTCAGCCAGTTCCTCCGCATCCAGGCGAAATTCAATCTCTTCGCGCAGCGCAATCGGCACCGGCTTGCCCCCACAGAAGTTGATCATCGACTCATAGATAGGGAAGCCGGGGTTGGGACAGATGACTTCGTCGCCGGGGTCAACCAGAGCGGTGATGCCCCAGTAGATGATGGGCTTAGCGCCTGGTACAACCACTACCTCATCTGGAGCGACTGGAAAGCCCCGGCTCTGCTGGATGTGGGCGGCGATGACCCCGCGCAGCTCCGGATCCCCTGCGCTGGGCCCATAATGCGTCCAGCCCGAGTTGAGGGCTTCGCAGGCGGCATCGATGATGTGTTGGGGAGTGTCGAAGTCGGGCTCGCCAATCTCCAGGTGGATGACCGGCTTGCCTTCGGCTTCGAGTTGTTTGGCACGGGCAAGTACGTCAAAAGCAGTTTCAGTGCCCAGTCGGCTCATGCGTTCTGCCAGTCGCATGCGCGTTACCTCCTAAAGTGGGAAACAGCCAGAAAAGATGATAGTTGCTAGCGTCTGTGACGAGATGGTTGGAACGAGTGGCGACGCAGCGTGTCAACTTCTTCGAGGACTCGGCCGGTGCCGACTGCCACTGAGGATATTGGGTCCTCGGGAACGCTAACCGGGATGCTGGTTTCCAGCTCCAGCAGTCGGGCCATGCCGGACAACAGGGCAATTCCCCCGGTCAAAGTTATGCCGCGTTCGATGATATCAGCGGCCAGCTCTGGCGGGGTACGTTCAAGGATAGATTTGACTGCCTCGACTATCTGCGAAAGATTCTCGCTGATAGCTTCACGGACATCCGCCGAGTTGACCGTGATAGTCTGAGGCAGACCGGTGATCACATCCCGGCCCCGCACCTCCATATCCTGCTCGTCGTCGACGCGTACTGCCGAACCAATTTCCATCTTTACCATCTCTGCTGTACGCTCGCCGATATCGAGGTTATAGACGCGGCGGATGTACCGAGTGATGGCCTCGTCAAGGTCATTGCCGCCGATTCTAAGCGAATCGCTGACCACCACGCCTCCCAGAGAGATCACGGCTATGTCGGTAGTGCCACCGCCAATGTCAACGACCATATTTCCGCCGGGCATAGCAATAGGCAAGTTGGCGCCAATTGCGGCAGCCATCGGCTCTTCAATCGGAATAGCGTCGCGCGCTCCCGCCGAGCGCGCGGCGTCCAGGGCAGCGCGGTGCTCCACACTGGTCGCGCCCGAGGGTATGCAGATTACCACCAGAGGTCGGAAGATGCGCCCGCGTGTCCCACAGGCCTTACGGATAAGGTAGGCCAGCATCTCCCGAGTGATTGAATAGTCGGCGATAACGCCGTCGCGTAAGGGGCGAGTGGCTACGATGCTGCCCGGGGTCCGACCCAGCATGGCCTGAGCTTGCTGGCCGACCGCCATGACTTTGCGCGTGCGCTGGTCAATGGCTACTACCGACGGCTCACGGATGACAATTCCTCGCCGCCAGGCGTAAACGACAATATTGGACGTGCCCAGGTCAATTCCCAGGCGATCCCCTAGGCCAAGCATAGCAGTTCCTTGTTGTTATCGCTGTTGCGGCGCACCATGGGTGCACCGACCGCTCGCAGCTTGGCCTCAAAGTTCTCATATCCTCGATCGAGGAACTCGGCGCCCTCAATGACAGTCTGGCCCTCGGCGCACAATGCCGCCAGAACCAGAGCCGCCGCCGCCCGCACATCAGTAGCCTCTACGGGGGCCCCGGTCAGTTCAGGTACGCCCTTGATAATGGCTAGCTGTCCGGTGATGCGAATATCGGCGCCCATACGGGCCAGTTCATCAGTGTAGTTGTAGCGGGCGTCGAATATGGTCTCTTCCAGCACACTGGTACCTACTGCCCGCGCGACCAGTGCGCCGTGCGCCGGCTGCAGATCAGTGGGAAACCCCGGGTATGGTGCGGTGGTGATATCAACAGGGCGAGGACGGTCATTGCTGGCGATGACGCGAAGCTCAGTTTCGTTGGTCTCCACCCGGGCACCAGCTTCGCGCAAGTGCTCAATGACCCTGGTCATGTGATCCGGACGTACATTCTTGAAGAGGACATCACCGCCGGTTATGGTGGCAGCATACATGAAGGTGCCTGCTTCTATTCGATCGGGGATGGAGCTAAAGCGTATCCCTTCGAGCCTCTGGACTCCCCTGATAGTGAGCATATTGCTGCCGATACCGTCGATCTGGGCACCACATTGCTTGAGAAATTGCCCGCAAGCCACCACTTCTGGCTCGTATGACGCATTCTCGATGATGGTGGTACCCTCGGCCAGGGTGGCAGCCAACATTAGGTTTACTGTTGCTCCGACGCTGCACCAGCGCGGGTCAAGGTAGATGCGGTTGCCATGCAGGCCCCGGGGAGCCTGAGCCCGCATAATGCCGTAGGTCTCTTCTACTTCCGCGCCCAGTGCCTTGAATCCGGCAATATGAAAATCAACTGGTCGCGAGCCGATTACGCATCCGCCGGGCAGCGGCACGTGCGCTTCACCGCATCGTCCCAGAAGAGGGCCAGCTACATAAAACGAGCCCCGCATCTGGCGCACCAGATGGTACGGGGCCTGGCAGGAGCTAATATCGGTGGCATCAATCTTCAGCACGCCTGGCTCAATGAAAGTGCACTCGATGCCCACAGCTCGCAGCATCTGGAGCATGGTATCAACATCGTGGATGGCTGGTACATTTTCGATAATGGTCTCGCCTTCTACGAGCATGGCCGCTGCCAACAGGGGAAGTGTGCCATTCTTTGAACCGCTTATCGGAATAGTACCCGTCAGCGGTTCGCTCTTGGAGACCAGTAGTTGTTGCATAAGCATTCCCTCCCGGTCAGCCCCGACCTGCCTCGAACGAATTGAGCCCGAGGTGTTGCTACCACCGTCTCTCAGTATAGCGTATACAGGGCAGTTTTGCAAGCGTGGTGCTGAGAAGGCCGTATGGCAATTGAGCGTAGCCAACCTACTGTGGTGTGGTTCAGACTGGCGTCGCACGACCGTAGGAATTATCAGCTTTAGTTAGCCGAACGCGCAGCGGCGTTTGCGCGTCTGTGGAGGCCTCCGGCACTTCCAATAAATAGCCGTCAACAATCGCCAGCAGCCCGGCATGGGGGACGGCCAGTATATGGTCATTGTTGATGGTCAGGCAGTCATCCACCTCGTGGTGGTGGACTTGCTGGAGACTTGTTGGGACTATTTCATATTCCTCCGGATGAATGTCCCGCGTGGCGCGGATGAATAGTTCAAAGGAGAGTTCATCTTCCAGTTGCTCAGCACCGGTTCCGTGAGGCCCGACCAGAGCTAAACAGACCATTGGATCAGCCACGACCACTGCGGCACCTTCCTTTATGTTGCTAACGCGTAACTGGCGGATAGCCCGCATGGCTACGGTTTCAGCCGACAGAACTTTGCCGCTGCCAGTGCAACAGGGGCAGGGCGTCTGCAGCTTCTGGGCAAGATTGCTCTCGGTGCGCTTACGCGTCATCTCCACCAGACCCAGTCGGGTAATATGCTGGATGCGGGTGCGCTTCCGATCTTTGGCAAAAGCTTCGCGCAGCGCGCTACTGACCTGCTTGCGGTGCTTGGCTCTGTCCATATCAATAAAGTCGATAACAATAATGCCGCCGATGCCCCGCAGCCGTAACTGGCGGGCAATTTCCTCAGCCGCCTCCACATTCGTGCGCAAAACAGTTTCTTCCAGGCTGCCGGTGCCGGTGAACTTACCGGTATTGACATCTATGGCGGTGAGCGCTTCGGTTGGGTCTATGGCGATATAGCCGCCGTGGGGCAGCCATACTTTGCGGCGGAGTGCCTTGGATATTTCCTGCTCAACCCCGTAGTGGTCGAATATTGGCTCGTGGCTTCTGTACAGTTCAACTCGATTGCGCAACTCCGGAACCACGCTATCCAGTAGATTCAAGATGCGGTCGTAGGTCACTTTGTCGTTGACGATGAATTCCTCGGTTTCCTCAGAGAAGGTATCGCGTACAACTTCGAATACCAGGCTGAGGTCTTCGTGCACCAGGGCTGGAGCAGTGCTTTGCTGGGCTTTGTTTTGGATCGAGCGCCACAGCTTCATCAGAAACTTGACATCGTCTTCGAGCTCCTTGTATTCAGCGCCTTCGGCTTGCGTACGCACGATGACGCCGAATCCCTCCGGTCGGACCCGGGAGGCCATCTTGCGCAGTCGCGTTTGCTCGCCCTCGTCTTGGATTTTCTTGGAGACACCCACTTTTGTGCTCGACTCGGGCATTAGCACCAGATGGCGGCCGGGCAGCGATATGTGGCGGGTGGCCCGCGCCCCTTTGCTAGCCAGCGGGCCCTTGGTGACTTGCACCATTATCTGCTGGCCGGCGCTGAGTACCGACGATATCGGCGGTGTGCGACCAAATCTGTTCTGTGGCTCAGGTTGAATGGCATCGGAGATATGCAGGAAGACATTCTTCTCAATGCCACAATCAACAAAGGCAGCATCTAACCCCGGCACGACGTCTGAGACCCGGCCCAGATAGATGTTGCCGACTACCCGTTCCTCTTCTTCCTGCTCATACAGCACCTCGGCCAGGCGGCCCTCTTCGAGCATGGCCACCCGCGTCTGTCTTTCATCCACATCTACGATAATCTTTTCACTCATGGCAAGTTAACTTCCCAACTCGGACGGTGGCGGTATTCTTCTGCCGGCCTCGGGACTCTTGCCCGGCGCCTGCGGACCGCCTGTGTTTTCCGTCCAGAATAATTAGGCTACACACAGCTTTACTCGCGTTATCAGCTTGACTGGCAGGCTGGTGTGCCCGATAAGTCTGCCCAACACCTGAAGAACTTCTGCAGGCTTGACCAGATCATCCTGAGCCAGGCTCAAGCTCATTTGAAGTTGCAATTCTTGACTGCTCGCCACCGCCAGCTTGTACGTGCCCGGGCGGATGTCCACGGTACGCAGGCGGCTCTTGGTTTCGCGTGTCATCTTGATACTATCTCTCTCCAGAAAGTCGCGCACTGCTTTCGCCAGCTCATTGGCGCCAACCTCATCAGCGTCAATATCAATCGCATAGTCAACCCGATTTAGGTCAGCAAACGGCGAGCGCTTCTGTCGGGGCAGGACCTGGGCGCTGAGCAGATTGAGACCACGCGGCAACTGCTTGTGCAGCCGCTTGCCGACTGCTGCTGAGTCTATGTGCTCCTCCAGATCGACGCCGCATAGCTCATGCAGGCCGGCTACCCCGACGGGCAGTGGTCGGACGAAAGTGAGCTTGGCACGGGGATGAAACCCCTTGCTGTAGGCCACCGGCAGCTCAGCCCGCCTTAGGGCGCGGTCAAAGGCAGCGGCCAGGTCGAGATGGCTCAGAAAGCGCAAACGGCCCACCTTCTCATATTCGACCCGTGCGTAGATACGCTGTTTTTCACTAGCAGGCTGGTTACTCACTCTTAACCTCTTGCCTCTGCGGCTGCAGAGTGTCCATTATAGTCGGGCAGGGCAGTAGTTCCTCAAGCCCGCAGCCATGGCAACCAGCCAGTCGGCAGTCCGGCGTGGTTAATCCCTGCTGGGCGTGAGCGTACTCGCGCTGCAGGAATTGGCGGGAGACACCCAGGTCAATGTGATCCCACGGTAACGGTTGATTCAAGTTCCACTGGCGCTGCGCCTCAGTGGCGAGGTCTTTGCCGGCAGCAGCAAAGGCTTGTTCCCAGCGTCCGTAAGAGAAATTCTCATGCCAGGCTTCCAGGACGCCGCCCTCGGCATAGACCTGTTCAATTACCGGCCCCAGGCTGCGGTCGCCCCGGCTCAGCACTGATTCGACCAGCGTCAATTGGCCGTCGGGATAGGACAGCTTGATCTCTCTTTTGTCTTGTAGACGCTGGCGTAGTAGAGCTTGTTTCCGGGACAACTCCGCTGGCTCACTGATCGGCAGCCACTGGAACGGGGTGTGCGGTTTAGGAATGAGCGTGGCTAGACTCACGTTGATTTGCAGATGGCGGCGCCGCCGGCCCAGCTTGGCGCGACCGCTCTGCGCCACTTGCTCAAGCAGATCAGCGATGGCCAGGATGTCCTGGTCGGTTTCGGTGGGCAGGCCGATCATGAAATAGAGCTTGATTGTCTCCCAGCCGGCCTCAAAGGCGGCCTCGGTCGCATTGCGCAGGTCCTGGTCAGTCACCCCCTTATTGATGACATCGCGCAGCCGCTGGGACCCGGCTTCGGGGGCAAGCGTCAGCCCCGTTTTGCGGACCCTTTGGACTTTCTGGGCCAGCTCGATGCTGAAGTTGTCAATGCGCAGCGAGGGAAGCCCAACAGAGACGCGCTGACCGCTGAGGTCTTTATGCAGGCCATCAATGATCTCAGTGATCTGGCTGTGGTCAGGGCAGTTCAGCGCGGCCAGGGATATTTCGTCGAAGCCGGTGTTGGCGATGATCTGGGTAGCTGCCTGTCGAATGGTCTCTACGTTGCGCTCACGGGTCGGGCGATAGAATATGCCGGCCTGGCAGAAGCGACAGCCGCGGGTGCAGCCGCGGGCAATCTCGATCTGGCCCCGGTCGTGGACAATCTCGGTCCAGGGCACGACGGGCGCTTCGGGGATAGCAGCCTGGGCGAAATCTTCGACAATGCGCCGCTTCACCGTCGGCCTGGCCTCGGGCGCTGCCGGCCTGGGTATCAGCAGGCCCTCGTCAGATTCCTCCGGCTCGTACAGGCTGGGCACGTACAGGCCGGGAATCGCTGCCAGTTCGCGCAGCAGTTTCTCGCGGTCGCTGGGGCTGCGTGTGTCGCGATTAGGGTGGTCCTGCTGCCAGCGACCGTAGGTGTCCAGTATCTCCCCGACAGCTTCTTCGCCTTCGCCAATCAAGAAGGCATCGAAGAAGTCGGCCAGCGGCTCGGGGTTGCCGGTGCAGGCACCTCCGCCGAGGACCAACGGCTCGCTGGGTTTACGCTGGTCGGAGCGAATAGCGACCCCGCCCAACTCCAGCATAGCCAGCACGGTAGTATAGGTCAGTTCGTACTGCAGAGTGATGCCGACGATATCGAAGTCAGCAAGGGGCCGGCCGGTCTCCAGGCCGCTTAGCAGCAATCCCTGCTGACGCATAAGCTCAACGGCATCGACTTGCGGATAGAAGACGCGTTCGCAGGCAGCCCCAGCACGGGAGTTGATTATGTGGTAGAGAATCTGCGAACCCAGATGCGACATCCCGACCTCATAGACATCGGGATAGCACAGCGCGAAGTGGATTCGCACCTGTGCGGGGTCCTTGACTACCGCATTGTACTCGCCGCCCAGGTATATTGCTGGTCCCTGGACATCGGCTAAAACTTTTTCGGGTAACATTCTAAGCTACTAACCGAATCCTATATCACTTACCGCAGAAGCTAATTGAAAGAGAACATTGGTGCTCTTTTCTCTGGCTCTGTCTCCTGCGGTATTTGGCAATTTGTTGGTACAACAGATACTTGTTGGTCAGCCAGCTCTGTGCGACTTACCACAAATCAGGCATATTGCGGGCGATGTTGCCGATGGCTTGCTCGATTTGGCCCAGCTTGTCGGGGCCACCGAGCGTCAGCGATATCCGGAAGAAACCCTCCCCGGTTGCTCCGTAAGCGCTGCCCGGGGTGACCAGCACACCGCATTGCTCCAGCAGCGCCTGGGCAAACTGGGCACTGCTCTCAAAGCTGGGTGGCACCGGTGCCCATACGTAGAAGGTAGCCTGCGGCTTTTCCAGATTCCAACCCAGTGAATTGAGGCCCTCGACAATGGCCTCGGTGCGGCGCTGGTACTCGGCACGCATCTCAGGAACGTGACTATCGAAATTCGCCAGCGCGACAACTGCCGCCCGCTGAATAGCCATAAATGTCCCTGAGTCCACATTGCTTTTCACCGTCGAAAGCGCATCAATGTGATCGCGGCCGCCCCAGGCCCAGCCCACCCGCCAGCCTGTCATATTGAAGGTCTTGGAAAGTGAATGAAATTCGATGGCCACTTCTTTGGCACCCGGCACCTGCAGGATGCTGGGGGCCTGGTAATCGTCAAAAGTGACCTCATTGTAAGCAGCGTCCTGGACAATCAATAGTTCATTGTCCCGCGCAAAATCTACTAACTCCTTGAAAAATTCCAGGGTTGCCGCCGCTCCGGTCGGGTTGTTTGGGTAGTTGACGAATAGCAGCTTGGCCTGCCGGGCCACACTGGTAGGAATGGCCGCCAGGTCGGGCAGAAAATCGTTCTCGGGAAGCAGCGGCATAGGGAAAGCCGTCGCCCCGCACCAGATGCTCTGGACCCGGTAGACGGGATAGGCCGGTTCGGGAACAAGCACCACATCGCCCGGATCAATGTAAGCCCACACGATGTGCGTCAGCGCCTCCTTGGCTCCCAGACAGCTCTGTATCTCGCCGTCGGGATCAATCTCCATTCCGTAGCGGGCGGCGGCAAAATCGCTGATTGCCTGCTTGAACTCAGCGATGCCATAACCGGTCTCATCGTACTGATGAGTGGCGGGATCCTGAGCGGCTTCGTAGAGCGCCTCAATCACAAAGTCGGGCGTAGGCATATCCGGGTCGCCGATGCCGAAGTCTATTATCTGGCGCCCCTCGGCCAGCATCTGAGACTTGGTTTGGGCGATTTCCCGGAATGGATAGGGTGGAATGCGTTGCAATCGCTGGGCTAGTTCCATAGAAAAGGTGTCCCCTGGTTCGGTGTTACTTCCGGGCCGGCGCAATCAGTTGTTCATTTAGCTGTCCGGTAAATACTTCGGTGATTGGGCCGGTCATAAATATGTGTTCGTTTTGGTGCCATTCGATCTGTAGGGGCCCGCCCCGCAACTCCACCTCGACCTGGCGATCAGTGCGATCGGTAAGCACTGCAGCTACCACCGAAGCTGACGCGCCCGTCCCGCAGGCCAGTGTCTCTGCGGCGCCCCGTTCCCACACCCGCATCTTGACGTGCTCCCGGTCGAGCACGGTTACAAATTCCACGTTGATGCGCTCGGGAAATAGCTCGTGGTTTTCGATGAGAGGGCCGATGTCACCCACGGGAAACCGGTCAACGTCATCAACGAATATCACACAATGGGGGTTGCCCATCGACACGCAAATGACCTCAAAGCTATCTCCGTTGACTTCAAGTGGCTGGTCAATGACCGGCTCATTGGCTGGCTCTCCGAGCATGGGTATCTCACCGCGGTTCAGGCGGGGGATGCCCATGTCTACGGTTGCTGCGACGACTGAATCATCCTCGACGGTCAGCGCCACGCGCAGGACGCCGGCGCCGGTCTCAACGCCAATAGTGGTGTTGTCAATCATACTGCGCTCATGAACGTATTTGGCCAGCCCCCGAATACCGTTGCCACACATTTCCGCTTCGCTGCCATCGGAGTTGAATATGCGCATGCGAAAATCGGCGGTCTCCGAGGGCATAATCAGAATAATGCCATCCCCGCCCACACCAAAGTGGCGGTCGGACAGTATCTGGGCCAATTCGGCCAGGTCATATTCTTCAATCTGCTCGGTGAACGCATTGAGATAGATGTAGTCATTCCCCAAGCCGTGAAGTTTCGTAAATTCAGTCACTGCTTTCTCCGGTTTCTTCGTCGTTGGGCGGAGCTGACTCGGCGATAGCTATGATAGCAATAGCGCTCTTGTAGACCAGAAGCTCAGTGTCCTTAAGCTCAACCCTGACCGTGAATTGATCAAAACCCTTTATCAGGCCGCAGATCTCTTTGCCGTTGGACAACAGGATGCTGGCCTGTTTTTCTTGCTTGCGCAGTTCGTTGAGAAAGTTATCCTGAATGTTGACCTTCTCTGTGCTCATGTTTCCCCCGTTGCGTGTTACATCGGGATCTGTGGGGCACGATCTTACTGGCTGTGAGCCGTTAGATTACGGCCTGCTCTGGTGAGCTGTTTGGCCGCCTTTTTCCACTGTTGCTGATCCGACCAGGTTAGCCAGTCAAAGTTTGTCCTGTTGCGAAACCACGTCAGTTGGCGCTTGGCGA
>JAUVZM010000039.1 GCA_030602615.1 bacterium | reverse complement strand
AATTCATCAGTGTGGTATACCTGCCGCCAGCACGAATCGTCGAGCACTCCATCTATCAGTGGCGGCTCCTCACAGATGGGAGCTTCGATGATGGGACGGCGATATGGCTTGGCCGTCGTTTCCTCGGCCGCCGAGGCTCCTGGCAAGAGAAGACAGGCAGCCACTGCGGCGACGGGCATGAAAGACATCCTTACTCTGCCACAAAGTTGTAGTAACATTGCTAGCCCCTCAATTATGGACTTGCCGCCACCCCCCATCAGCTTTACTTGAGAGATTTCGGTCCTACTTGATATGGCCAAACAACGGTTGCCACGTAAAGCCGTGATAGCTTTCCAATCCCAGCAAACCAGCGCTGGGCATGTACGCAGGCCGTTACTCCGCATTCTGTTCGCTCTCGGGCACCATCTCGATGCAGTCCTTCGGGCAGACCGCCGCGCAGATGCCGCAGCCCTTGCAGTGTACCAGGTCAATACCTTTGCCGGTTACCGATCCATCCTTACAGATTACCGCATTATCCGGGCAATAGACCCAGCAAAACAGACAATCAATGCAGCACTCGTCATCGCGCACCGGCCGGACTGTCCGCCAGCCGGAGACATCATATTCGACAGCATTACCGGCCTGGGGAATATAGCCGCCCGAGACCATCTCGTGCCACTTGGTATCTGGTTTATAGTGACTCATTCAGATTGCACCTCATCGTACGCGCGTTGGACCGCCTCGAAATTTGCTTCGATAATCTTCTCCGACAGCTTCCCGCCCAGTTGCTTGCGGATAGAATTCTTCGCGCCCTCCAATTCGAGGACGTCGCTGACCTTGGCCAATGCCCCCAGCATCGGCGTGTTGGGCATATTGCGGCCGATGGTGTCCTGCGAGATTTGGCTGGCGTCCACGGTCCAGACCTGCGCCGAGGGATTGCCCAGGCGCTCGCGGATTTCCGTAGGCGAGTCCGCAGTGTTCACAATAATGATACCGTCTTCGGCGATTCCTTCGGCGGGATTCTCGCTTTCCAGCAAGCTCGGGTCCAGCACTACCACGATCTCGGGATTGGTAATACCCGAGCGCAGGCGAATCGGCCCGTCGGAGATACGCACATAAGAGCGCATCGGCGCGCCGCGCCGCTCAGCGCCATACTCGGGAAATGCCTGCACCTGCCAGCCGTCTTCGGCGGCAGCCACCGCCAGGATGTAACCGGCGGTCTTGGCCCCCTGCCCACCCCGCCCGTGCCAGCGTACTTCTGTCATCGTTGCCATCTAACTATTATGCCTCCTTGCAAAGAATAACACTAAACCGGAGGGGGAGGTGGTGGCTTGTGAGATGTGTCAGCCAAGGCCCACTTCCCTGGGTGAAAGTGTTCAACAACTCCTTCGCCCATAAGTTCTCTCAGTATATTGTTGACTGTCCCCGGTGTCTCCAGTACATCCAGGGCCAGATCATCGAGGTCCACCGGACCCCCATGCTCCGCCAGAGCATTCACCACGCGTTCTCTGATCAACTGTCGAGATACGAGGAGCGACTTCGGCGCCCGGACTTCTTCTTCGAATCTCTTGAAGGCGTCCAGGCCCGCGCCAACGCCCTTTTCGCGTGAGAGCAGTTCATCTGCAATCTCCATTGTATGCTCCACGAACGAGTGTTCGAGGAAATCCTTCTCCTCGACGGGCAAGCCTGCTGCCTGCGCCCCTTCAACTGTCCCGGCACCAGAGTCCATCAGGACGATGCGCAGATCACGGTTCTTCTGCGTGGCGTACTGCAGCAGCCCTGCAATCGCAGTGTCCGCGAAACCGTAGCCGATAAATACGGCAAGTAGCGCGGACTGCAAGCAGTCAACCAGGTACATGTGCGCTTGCCAGAACGGCTCGGTGAAAGGCAGCTTGGTGGGCGACGGCCAAACCAGTGCGGCCTTCCGGGGATCAACAACGGGACGATCGTTCTCGTCGAACCGTACTTCCGCGACAGCACCATCGGGGGATTGTGATCCAGCGGGCAGCTTCTGCCAAGCCACACATCCGTGCAGCCTGAACATCACGACTCTCAAGCTCCTGCCATCAGCAGTTATGTTGTCGTAACGAGCGGGAGTCACCCAACTCAGACCACGCGATCCCCGATCGATTGCATCATGGGGCACAAGACCCTGGCGCCTGAACTGACGATCCAGGTCTTCGAAAGCAAGGTCGTAATTCGTAGTGAACACCGGCAGTACGTGATCAGGCCCCGGATGCAGCAAGCGCAGGAAGGCAGGCCAGCAGCTTCCTTCAAGCACCGTTGGTTTCTTGAGATCACCGTATTGCTCAATGAGCATACTACTTAAACGGTTTCGGAGTTCTTGAGCAATCCCGCTGATCCGCGCTGTGTCTTTCGCCCAAGTGTCCACTATCAAAGGGAGAGGTTCGAAGAAGTCGGACGCTGGGGCTGTGAATTGCTGTATTAGGTCCGGCTGGACGGGAACATGTACCACATTAGCTAGCTCACAAAGACGATCCACGTAGTCGTATATGTACTCGAAGTTCGGATGCCGGTCAGAGTCCAGAGCACGGAACAAGGCATCCTGTGCTGTGGCCCCCGCGAATTGCTCTCTCAGCATCGCGAGAAAGCGGGACCCTACCGGATACCCCAGGTGGTCTGAAGCTCCCCCGCCTGCGAAAATGACTATGGGCGACTTCGTTATGTTCTCGTTCAGCCTAGGCATCCGAACTTCTCATCCCTCCATCGTCGCTCGGCCGCGCAGCGCCCGGGCTACCGTGACCTGGTCGGCGTAGTCCAGGTCGCCGCCGACCGGCAGACCCAGAGCAATACGCGTGACCCGCGGGGGACTGTCAAGCCGGCTTATCAGGTCGCGGATATATTCGGCGGTAGCGTCGCCCTCCACGGTGGGGCTGGTTGCGATGATGACCTCCTCCGGCTGGCTCTCGGCAATACGCTCAATAAGATGGCTGATGAACAAATCAGAGGGCGTAACGTCGGCCACCGGCGACAGTGCTCCGCCCAGGACGTGGTACAATCCCTGGTACTCGCCGCTGCGCTCCAGCGCCATCAGGTCGCTGGCCCCCTCTACTACGCACAGGGCAGTCTGGTCGCGGCCGGGATCCTCGCAGATGGGACAGACTTCGGCCTCGGCGTAGTTGTGGCATTGCCGACAGCGGGTTATCTGGGCCTTAAGGTTCAACACCGCCTGGCCGAGCTGCTCGACCTGCTCGTCATCGGAATCAAGCAAAAAAAAGGCCAGCCGCTGGGCGGTCTTGGGGCCGATGCCGGGTAGTCTCTCCAACTCCCCGATCAGTTTCTGCAGGGGTGGGGCATATCTCAACATTTCGGCTAACTCAACTTCCGATAGTCGCTAGAAAATATCCGGCAGATCCACGCCCATCGCGCCCAGAGGAGTGGCGGACATAATCTTCTCGCGCTTTAGTTCGGCGGCCTTGCCCAGAGCGTCACGGAAGGCAGCGCAGACCAGATCCTGCAGCAGTTCAATATCCTCGGCGTCCACTACCTCGGGGGCGATCTCTGTGTCAAGCACCTTGCCATCGCCGGTCATGCGCACTTTCACCACGCCGCCTCCGGCCGAACCGATGATTTCGGTTCCCTGCAGCTCCTCCATCGCCTCGGCCAGATCCTGCTGGAAGCTGGCCACCTGCTTTTCAATCATTGCCTGTATAGGATTTCTCATAGATTATTCCTCGGTAATCTCGCGACTTCCTTCAAATAGTTGCAGCGTTCGTTTGACTGCTTGTTCGGTATCGTCTGAACCAGTCAGCACGGTCGGCGCCGCGGCAGGCGCTGGCTCGGCTTCGCCGCCGGCAGGGGCGCTGCCCAGCCGACATTCGATCTGCAGCGGCTGGCCGAACAGCTCCTGCAACGCCGCCTCCACCACGTCCCGATACTGACTTCGCGTCCTGTTATAATGAAACTGATTGGTTTCGTCAAACCGCAGCACGAGCTTGTCGCCGTCGAGCGCCACGGGATTGCCCGCCATAACTATCGGCGCTATCGGCATATTTCCCGACCTCTTCAGCTCCACGGGCAGCCGCTGCCAGTGCTGCTGGACGATCTCCAAGGTCAGCGGCCCCTCGCCAACAGCAGGGGCAGCTTGCGGCTCGTGCACAACTGGCGGCGGCCCTGCCGCCGGAACGGCGGCAGGCGGCGATGGCTGGGCTGTTTTGACCTGTGCCGCCGGCACCAGTTGGGCCAGCGTCACCTCCACCAGCAGAGGCTGCTGATTGGAGTACCGCAACTGGTCACGAGCCTGGGAGAGGCGGTGGATAATCTCCAGAATGCGCTCAGCGCCAAGCTGGGCGGCCTGCTGCTGACGCTGCCCGGCAGCCTCCTCCTCCAGACCCGCCCAGGCCGGCACGTCCGCCTGCATAGCCATGCGCAGCAGGTTACGGAAATACTCAGTGAGATCAACGACGAACTGCACCACATCCTTGCCGCCGTCAACCAGCTCATCTACCACCCCGAAAAGCCCGGACATATCGCCGTCTACGACCAACTGAGCCGTCCGAGCCAGCAACGCCTCCTCGGTGATGCCCAGCACGGCCCGTACGACGTCCACATCAATCGGCTCATCGCGGCCGGCATAGGCAATGACCTGGTCGAGAATGCTCTCGCCATCGCGCATGGCGCCGGTGGCGGCGACCGCAATCGCCCGCAGCGCCGCCTCGTCAATCTCTATCTCTTCTTGCTCGGCAATCTTGCGGAGCTGCTCGATTATCAGGCCGACCGGTATGGCCCGGAAGTCAAAGCGCTGGCAGCGCGACATTATGGTGGGGATAATCTTATGCGCCTCGGTGGTGCACAGGATAAAGAAGCTGTGGGCCGGCGGCTCCTCCAGAGTCTTGAGGAAGGCGTTGGCGGCAGCATCTGTCAACTGATGGGCCTCATCAAGAATGTACACCTTGTATCGCAACTCGCCCGGTGCGTAGGGGATGCGCTCGCGCAATTCCCGAATCTCGTCAATGCCCCGATTGGAGGCGGCGTCAATCTCGATGACGTCCAGGGCGTTGCCTTTTTGAATAGCCACGCAACTGTCGCATTCCCCACACGGCTCGAGGGTAGGCCCTTGTTCGCAGTTTATCGCCTTGGCAAATACACGGGCAGTGGAGGTCTTCCCCGTCCCGCGCGGCCCAGCGAACAGGTAGCCGTGGACGATCCGCCCTTCAGCCACCGCATTCTGCAGCGTCTGGCTGATATGGGGCTGCCCGACGATCTCCTCAAACCGCTGCGGCCTGTATTTTAACGCGAAAGGTTGATAAGCCATTATGATCTACACACCACGATAAACCCCACGCCTCCTCAAGCTACTCCTCGCCCTCCAGGAGCATCTCTCCGTACACCCACGAGGCGACTAGCACGTCTTCAATGAAGAACTCTATCCACACGTCTTCCTCGTCAAGCTCCGGGAAGTAGTCGTATACAAGGTCTAGAATCTCCTCGGCTGCCTCAGTGTAGGTGGCTCTTACCTCCTCGTCGGAGCACGCGAAGTCCCCATCACCCAGATACATATCCCAGCCGGATTTGGTCCTCGTGTCTACTTCCACATTTATACCCAATTCCGTAACCCAGAGTGCACAGCTTGTCTGCTGGAGCCGGTCAGTAAGCCACGCTTTGCGGTCCTCATAGGTGTTAAACGCAAGCTCCTTCCATTCCACCAGCGTCGGGGTGTAGGACTCCGAGTAGTACTCCGGCAGATACCAATAGTCCCAATCCCAATCCTCTTCCTGTGCCACCACCACTCCGGCGACAAACCCCCCGACCGCCACCGCTACGATCACCAGCCACAACCATTTCCTGTTCATCACAACACCTCCCTATATCTTGCCTGCCTGCAGTCTTCGCCGTCCCCCGCGGCCTGTATTTTAACGCGAAAGGTTGGTAGGGCATTGTGGTCTAAGTATACCAATACGCTCAAGGTCTGGCATCTGCTAATCCTGTTGCCACTTGTTGTATGGACAGTCGGCGCAGTTCACCCAGAAGGGCCGGTCATTGCGTGGGTCATTGTTGCGGCTGTCAGGGTCTTCGCAGTATGGAACGCAAACGATGTCGGAGGCCCCTCCTATTCCCTCGATGTCGCGCCGCGCAAAACATAGGTGCTCGCAATCCACCTTGTGGTGTGTATCCCGCATAGCTACCTCCCTAGGGTACTGCTTTGCCGCTTGCCTTTGAACTGGCGGGGGGCTTTGCGGAAGGTCTCGTCTCGTGATATAGGCAACTCTAGCTTCTTGCCAGATAGCAGTTCCTCAATGGTCAGTATCTGGAGGCGGGGTACAGGCGGCAATAGACCGGGCGGATCGTAGAATCCTGCGTCGGCGGCCTCCCTCTTCATCGGGCTAGTTGGTTCCTGCAGGGTGATCAGAGCAGCGATCTGCGCCTTTTCTCGCTCCAGTGATCCCTTTAGGTCGCGGATGTGCGCAGAGGAGACCCGACCACTTTTCACCTGCAATATAACGCGCCGATATTCCCCAGAGTCGTCGTCGCGGAAGGACATCACTCCGTCTATGCCCCTGTCCGCGCCTTTCTTCTTGTCGTGGGCAGGCCTGGCCTCTGCCAGGCCTAGCGCCCACCACTCGAACTGAAAGCGATTCTCGTCAGCCAGCGCCCGGGCGCTTTCCAGGTCTTTGGGGTCACCGATGACATCATAGGGAGACAACTGCGAACCGAAGGCCCCCTTGAGTCTGTGTCGCATGAGGCCTATCGCCAAGTGGGTTATGTCTATACCGATCCATAGGCGGTGTAGCCGCTCGGCCACTACTACCGTGGTCCCGCAACCACAAAAGGGATCGAGGACTAAATCACCCTCATTGCTGCTGGCTCTAATGATCCGCTCAAGGAGGGCTTCCGGCTTTTGCGTGGGATAGCTCAGGCGCTCCTTAGCCGAGCTGGTCAAGCTGGCAATGTCGTCCCACACCTCTCCTATGGGCCTTCCGTATTCCATGGCCTCGTCAAGAAATCGCTTGACTCTTCTCCCTCCCCCCGCGTCTGACAGGACGTACTCTCTGCCATCTTCGTCGCTGCGCACCTTCTGTTTACGAATTCGCACGTATTCTTCTTTCGACTCCCAGGCCCGCGTCGGATACTCAATCAGCTCGGCGTTCTCGCTCTTCCCGTAGAACAGAATATCCTGGTATTCATAACCCAACGCTTTCTTGAGCACCCGACCCCACTTCTGGTATGTCCACACTATGTTGTTTTTGAAGTTGCGTGGCCCGAACACAGCATCCATAACCAACTTCAGATAGTGACTTGCCACGGAGTCGCAATGCAAATACACGCAACCGCTCGGCTTGAGCACGCGGTGCAGTTCAATCAAGCGGATCGCCATCATGGTCAGATAGGCCATCATGTCGTTGCTGCCCAGGAAGCCGCGCAGGGCCTGCAATACGTCGGCGACCTTGCCCGGCCCCCGCGTTACCACCTCGTGGAAGGCACGCGCAGCCTCCTCGTCCCATTCCCAAAAGTCCTCAAAGGCGGTGATCTGTGCGTGGGACGCGGTGCCGTTCTTTTCCCTGAACAGCACATTATACGTCGCCTTGCTGTTGAAGGGCGGGTCCAGATAGATCAGGTCCACGCTCTCGTCGGCCACGTGCTCCCGCAGGATATCCAGGTTGTCTCCAAAGTAGAGTTTGTTTTCCCAGTCTGCCGACATATTCTCACCTCCGTGCTACTCAGGTCGCGACAGAACTCGCCTTCGCTAAAGCTACAGCGGCTGAAATGTCGCTCCTGCCGAATCAGGCGTTTTGCTGCCGGTCGGCGATTAGCTGGCCGCCGACGCCGACATTCTCCGGCGGGTTCTCCTTGATGAGTACGATGATATCCTCGATGTCATAGACTTCGCGGGCGGTTTCGGTAAACCTCCTGACCAATTCGCGCTTGGAGTCAGTGGAAAGGGCCGGGCCCTCCACGGTAATCGTCGGCATTATAGTCACCTCCGGACGTGTTCCAGTCGCGGCACCCTTCGACAATCTCAGGGCAGGTGAATGCCGCCCTACAAAACCAATGGGCGTGGCTAGGCCGCTCGGCTGCCCTAATGAGCTGCGTCGCCACCTACGGCTCGCCGTACCAGGTTGAGCAGCAGCGGCTGGTCAATGGGCTTGTCCACGAACCCGACCACCTGCGATTCTAACTGCTGGCGGATGTTGTCAGGTATTTCGTAGGCAGTACAGAAGATTATCTGGGCATCCGGATCAATGCCGAGCATCGTCCGCACCCACTCGTTGCCGTCCAGCCCGGGCATCTTCCAGTCCATGATAACCGCGCCGATTGCCTCATGCTCAGTGCGGAATATCTCGGTGGCATCGCCCCCCTCACGGCTCTGCAGGACCCGGTAGCCGGCGCCTTGTAGTATCGTGCCGAGCGCCTTGAGTACCTCGTAGTCATCGTCAACTATCAACACGGTTGCAGCTTCCTGCTTCTCCTGATTGCACACGGCGGTTCCCCCCTCGTAATCTGGTAGCTGTTCACCAACTCAATTGCCTTCCAATGAGTTCTTCCTCGGCCGGATTCTCCTCCCCTCCAGGACTCTGCCGTTTTCTACCCCTGTCTGCAGTTTTCTGCTCCTATCTGCTGTCAAATGGCCGTGCACCCCGCCCTCGATGCACCGCTCCGGGCGTTACCCGGGCAGCCAGCTCCAGCCAGGTTGTTCCGCGGCACAACAGACTGATTGCCTACCGCTGCTTCCTTCCGGACCTGACGGAGTTCAGCAATGTCTGTTTGCGCAGGACCCGGCCTTCATCGCCGCTTACCAGGGTCAGGCCCCACAGCCGTACACCTCAAGCAGGGGATTCAGCCCGGCTATGGCGGATTGCCGGTACAGGGTACCGCCAGTCCCCCGCCTAGCACGGCCATTTAACGGCAGACAACGACAGAGAACTACAGACAACAACAGACAACGACAGAAAAAAGCAGACGACAACAACGAACGACAAGGCCTGACGACTGACTACGCTCCGGCCACTGAATCACGCAGGGCATGAATTACCCTCAGCGTCTCGGCAGCCAAAGCCAAAAGAGACTGCAAGTTCTGCGCATCAATATATCCCAGGTCACGCAGCAGGATCAAATAGTATTGCACTTCAGCACCGGAACCGGCAGCAATGTCCAGGAAGTGCGCGAAATCAGCCGGTGATGTGCGCTGCTGGCCTTCCGCTATGTTTGCAGCGCACGACACCACGGCGCGTCGAATCTGTTGTCGGATGCCATACCTTTCCTCTACTGGGAGCGCTGCGGTGGCCTCATATATCTGCAGAACCAACTGATGTGCTTTCTGCCAAGCTCTTAGCAGTTGAAAATCCGGCACCCACAGCCTCCTCCCTATCCGTTGGTCTTTGTCGCGATCTGCTGTTATCTGCCGTTGTCTGCCTCTGTCTGTTGTTGTCTGCTGTACAGTGGCGGAGAGGGTGGGATTCGAACCCACGTGCCGCTTGCGCGACAACACGCTCTCCAGGCGTGCACCTTCGGCCACTCGGTCACCTCTCCGCGTTGTCCAAGCTGCTGTTATCTGTCGTTGTCTGCTGTTGTCTGTCGTCCAATGGCGGAGAGGGAGGGATTCGAACCCTCGAATGGGCAATGAACCCATTACACGATTTCGAGTCGTGCGCGATCAACCGGACTCTGCCACCTCTCCGCACCCGTCGTTGTCTGCCCCTATCTGCCGTTGTCTGTTGTTGTCTGCTGTCAAACTGGCGCCCCCGGCCCGATTCGAACGGGCGACCCGCAACTTAGGAGGTTGCTGCTCTATCCAAACTGAGCTACGGGGGCACCGGTAGGTACTGCAGTGGACAGTGGTTAGTGGCTAGTGGTCAGTGGCCAGCGCCACCGCCCTGCCTTTATCTGCTGTTATCTGTCTCTATCTGCCGTTGTCTGCCTTTATCTGTCGTCAACTGGCGCGCTCGGCGCGATTTGAACGCGCGACCCCTGGCTCCGCAGGCCAGTGCTCTATCCCCTGAGCTACGAGCGCGCTTGATACTACAGTGGACAGTGGCAAGTGGTTAGTGGCCAGTGCCACCGTCCGTCCTCATCTGCCGCTGTCTGCTGTTCTCTGCCCCTATCTGCTGTTGTCTGCCTTTATCTGTCGTCAAATGGCGCGCCCGGAGCGATTCGAACGCTCGACCCCTGGCTCCGGAGGCCAGTGCTCTATCCACTGAGCTACGGGCGCACTTGATACTATAGTGGACAGTGGACAGTGGATAGTACCACCGCCCGCCCTGCCATTGTCTGCCATTGTCTGCTGTTGTCTGTCCCTGTCTGCCGTTTTCTGGCGTAAACTGGCGGAGAGGGAGGGATTCGAACCCTCGATGGAGGCTTATACCCCCATAGTCGCTTAGCAGGCGACCGCCTTCAGCCGCTCGGCCACCTCTCCGCATAGACTCATATTCTATCACATCTCGTGCCGGCAAGCAAGAAGCCCGTCAGCGGTCTCGCATCCGCCGCTGGCGCCACCAGCGTACCAGCCAACTGCCCTCGGTCTCGCGGATTTCCTGCTGCAGCTCCTGGCGAGTCATCGCCGCGCCACGCCAGAAAATGGCGCGCTGATACAGATAATCGCACAGGCCCAGGCCGGCCATCAGCAGCCCGAACCGCCAGGCAAACGCCCACACTATCTGCTGCAAGTGATGAGCCAGGAGTTGAGGCTGGTGGGTGGGGATATCCAGCAATAGCGGCAGCAACCCATAGATGATCAGCCCGCCTCCAGCCAGAATGACCGCCGAAACCACTAGCTCCCACGCTAAATCAGCGGCCCGCCCGCGAGCATAGCTCACTTTGGAGCGCTCGGAGAATACCCCGACAGAGCCGTCGCCACCTGGCGCAGCCCATCGCTGCAGCGTCCCAATGCCCACCGCCACCAGCCAGATTGCCACCAGTGCGGCGACAGCTACCAATCCGGCTTCAATCAGCGGCGGTGCCTTCAGCGCGGCGACTGGATCTTCAAAGCTACTTTTTAGCAGCCCGGCCAGCGACCGACTCAGCACCCCCATTATCAGGCCCGAGAAACCAGCAGCTATTAGCAGCACAGCGCCCAGCACTCCGGCGGCAGTTAGCACCTGACTGCGGGGGAAGATGCCGGCCTGACGCAACCGAGCCAGGCGGCGGGCGGTGGGCGCATATTCTCGCAAATCGCCGTCGGCGGACATTGGCTCCTAGTAAGGTGCTACAGGCTATTTACAAATGCAGCCAGATTCGTTTGCATAATGGAGAACTGCCAGGTCACGAACTGGCCCAGCAGGGGCAGGGTGATTACCAGCGCCAGCAATGCCACCGGCCAGCGCACCGCCGGCAGGACCGGCGCCCAGGCCACGTTGGGCAGCGCCCGGGCGGTCATCGCCAGCACAACATCAGCCAGGAATAGTGCTGTTATCACCGGCGCGGCCATCACCAGGCCAATCAGGAACATCTGAGCGGCTACACTGGTGACGGCGGTCATAATCGGCTCAGCGGAGATGGTGCCGGCCAGTGGTACCACCGTGAAGCTGTGATAGAGCTGCTGGACCAGCCAATGGTGACCGCCAATGATAATGAACAATACCAGGGCCAACAGGTAGTAGAGTCGCGCGACCGGCCCAAGCTCCCCCTCGCTGAAGCCGCTGGCCGCACCGCTCCCCACGTAATGTTCAATCACCTGGCCGGCCAGCAGCGCTCCCCAGAAGACCAATGCTCCCATGAATCCAAAGGTCAGACCCACCATCAACTCCCGAAGGGCTGCCGCTATCAGCAAGCTGGAAGAGTTCATTACCACCGAGGGCGCTATCAACGGTGTAATGGCGATGGCAACCGCGCCGGCCAGGCCCAGCCGCACCACCAGCGGCACGTCGCGCCAGTTCCACGGGGGCAGCAGCAATAGCGCCCCCGCGCAGCGGGCGAAAATCAGCAGAAAGATGGCTACTTGCGGAAACTGCATTGGTCGCTCAGCCTATGCTCACTTGATAATCTCCGGCAGACTCTGCCACAGATCCACCCAGAAGTCGCTCATCACCGCGACCATCCAGCCGCCAAAGATGAGCAGAGCCGCGCCGGCGGCCAGGATCTTGGGGACTGCCGAGGTGGTAGGATCCGAACCAGTTCGCGCCTGGATGAAACTGACAGCCAGGCCCACAACAAAGGCGGCAGCCAGTGGCGGCAGGGCAGTATAGAAGGTCAGCAATAGTACCCGTTGGGCCAGTTCAAGGGCTTCGGCGGCAGTCATATCACTTCACTGCTTTGCTTGCAAAGTCTGCGTGTCCACTCAAAAAGTCGCCAGCAGGCCTTCAGTCAGCAGCCTCCAGCCATCCACCATCACGAATAGCAGCAGCTTGAAGGGCAGCGCCACCGTGGGCGTAGGCAGCGTCAGCAGGCCGATGGAAGTCAGAGTGCTGGCTACGACCAGATCAATTATGAGAAAGGGCAGGTAGACGATAAATCCGATCATAAAGGCGGCGCGCAGCTCGCTGAGCACAAAACTGGGTATGAGCACGGTCATAGAGAGCTTCTCGCGGGGGACGTCCGCCGGCACTTCGGCCATCTTGCGAAAGATAGCCAGGTCTTGCTTCCTCACCTGCTTGTTCATAAATGTGCGCAGGGGCGCCTCCGCACGCTGGCCGGCTACGGCCAGATCAATTTCCCCGGCCAGCAGGGGCTGCAAGGATTGCTCATGAATCTGCTCGAGCGGCGTGAGCATCGTGAACACAGTCAGGAATATAGCCAGCCCAATTATCACGTAGTTGGGTGGAATCTGTTGGGAGGTCAGCCCGGCCCGCAAGAAGAGCAAGACGATGACAATGCGGGCAAACGAGGTCATAACCGCCAGCAGGCCCGGAGCCAGCGCCAGGGCGGCAAACAGCAACAGCAGCCGTAAATACCCGCCTGTATCAGCCGAGCCGATCTCCAGTAATTGGTTGGTCGGGGCCTGGGCGCTAACCTGCCCGGCACTCAGGACCGTCAGCAGCGTCACGGCCAGAGCACAGTAACGCGGTCCTCGCTTTAGTTCCCGCTCTCGCGTCATCTCAGTCCAGTTGCCCTATCAGTCTCTGGATATTGCCGCCGAGTATGGGACCCAGTTCATCCTCCGTCAGCCCCAGCTTCATAATCTTCTCGAGTTCGACATAAGGAAAGTTGAAGTAGGGCAACGCCGTCCCGGAGACGTCCGACCCAAAAATTATGCGCTCAGGCCCAACGTTGTCCAGCGCTTTTTCGATAGCCGCCAGCTCGGCCATCGAGGTACCGTAGTAGATATGGGGATTACCGTAAAACGCCTCGACTGCCTCGTATCCCCCATTTAAGCTGCCCATATGCGGGATAATGATGTGGAGCTGCGGATTGCGCTCAATAAAGGTGACGGTCGCGGGGAATTCTTCCTCAAGTATCACCGGCAGATTGTGGGCGCGGATGGCCTGGAGGATTGCCTCACAGCGCGGGTCCTCATAGTCGTAGCGGGGCTCGTCGGCATGCCGATGCCACTTAATGCCCCGCCACGGCTGCCAGTCACTGGGCTGGGCATAGCCGTTCCAGACGAAATAGAAAGGATAGAGCTGGGGATTGTCCTGGGCGGCGGCCAATACGTAATTGTTGGCTTGCCGGCGGCTTTCATCGGAGTCAATGCAGCGGTACATATCCTCGGGGAAGGCGAATATGACCGCTCCGTCAGCATTGCACCTGGCCAGATCCGCCGCCAGGTCTTCGGGGGTGTACTGCTTAAAGGACTGATTACCCAGGTGAACGTGGGCGTCAATTATCCGCATAGCTGGTATGCTCCTCATTGTTGGCAGACTGACGCTCATACTCATCGCGAGGCAACTCAGCTAGCGTCCGCAGTCCCTCGTTGCCGCCGCCGACAATCAGAATGCGGTCGGCGACCTCCAGGATATAGACCCAGCGGCCGCCCCCGAGGTGGCGGCTTTCCACCACTCGCAGCCTGTCGCCCCTGTGAGTGGGGGCCGCCTGGGAAAGGCGGCGCAGGCCGAAATAGATCAGGTAAATCAGACCTATGACTACGGCAAGGCTGACGCCGGCCTGCAGCAGGTCGTAGAGCGCGCTGTGGCCGTCGGCGGAGCCTTGCTCCGGCTGGGCGGAGGCAGACACGAGGCCAACCAGCAGCATCAGCCCGGCAAGGTGGACGGCTTTTAGCAGCGCACGCACCGGCTATTCCTCCTCAGGCGGCCCAGAATTGATTATCTGCAGGACGCGCAGGGCAAGCTGACCATCCATCTCGACCAGCTCGCCGCGCGCCACGATCTGCCCACCTGCCGTGATCTGGACAGCATCGGCGGACTCACCCAGCGTCAAGATGACTCCCGGCTCCATGCCGCCAAGCTCGCTTGCCGACAAGGTCACTGAGCCTATGCGCACTTCCAGGGTCACCGGCAACTGATCAACCAGCTCTGCATCAATCACGGGCAACCCGCTCATTTCTTCCGAGGAGTCCGACCTATCGGCCGAGGATTCATTGATCTCTGCCACCGGACAGATGCCCCCCTTATGACAGGCTAAGACGGCTAGCAACAGAACAAGCGAAGAAAGCGTCCGGGGATTGGCGCAACGGGTGAGACGGAGGTAGACCGTCGGCGAGCCGCAGACCCAGCGGACCTCCCCCCGAAAACGAACTGACCCCAGCCGCCTCCAAGGGGAGAGTCTATCACGAACTGACGCCGGTGGCAAGAGGAGTAGCTACAGTCGGCCACGAGGCGGGCATTGAGGATAGCTGGCAAATAACGCTGCAATAATATCTCAGGCCACTGACTGCTGCCGCTGCTGGTCGGGACGGCTTGCCTGAGCTTGCGCTGGGGTCATCTGGCCAGCCACAATGGCTCGGTGCCTGGGCAACAACAGACGGACGCCGTCACGGCCATCACCCAAAGGGGCGACATCGCCCTGATGGACTTCGACGATCCGGCGGACTGCTTGCATCGTGACATCATCCCACTGCGACCCGCCCGCAGCGGCCAGGCCCTGACTCTCTTCGTCGGAGCTGGCATACTCGATCACGATCTCGACCGCTCCCGCGCCAGCCACCCCGGTTCGGGGTTCAAGTTGCACAGATACACTGCTGTCTTCGGGCAGGTTGAGAATACCGTGTTCCAGACAGCCCCGGATAGCCTGAGTCAAATAGCCACGCTTGCCTTGCACTACCAGTGATTCCGAACCCGATGGCGTCTCCAGGGTTATCGAACGGTGGCGGGCAAGCTGCCACAGTGGTTGAGCCGCTTCCCAGACAATTTCGTTCAACTCAACGATACCAACATCACTACTGGCCAGCCGGTCACTGATCAAGCTGACCAGATCGTCCAGCAGCCGGCCAATATGTTGAGCATGGTCATTGATAACCTGGCAATGGCGGCGGACCTTGGAAGGTGGTGATTCGGGGTCCGTTGCCAGGGCCTCGGCGCTAATGCTGACCGGAGTAAGTGTAGAACGAATCTGGTGCGCGACCGACCGGATCAAGGCCTGCTGCTCACGTTTCCACCTCGTCTGCGAAACCAGTGGCAGCGGAGTGCTTTCGTAGGTCAATTCGCGCTCTTGCTGCTTCATCAATCTACGCCCGCCTCACTTATACCCCTGAGAGCATCGGGCAGTCTCTCCGTCATTACTAGCTATCGGCAACACTGGGGCAGACTTAAGCTTAGCCGCAGGGAGTCGCGTACTATCTTTCAGCAATATTCGTGCCTGAACAGCCTCACATTGCACTGCATCAGGAGATTATCGTTAAGTAAGTGGCGAGGAGGACTATTTCGCCGTTCAGGTTTCCATAGCCAGCATTACTTCGTCGGAGATTTCAAAGTTGGAGAAGACGTTCTGAACATCATCGTGCTCGTCCAGCCCGTCAAGAAGTCTAACAACCTTAGCTGCCTCGTCATCGGGTACCGGAGCATTGCTGGTTGACACCATAGTTACCTCAGCCCGCTCCATCTGGATGTCGGCTGCCTTAAAGACCTCGTAGACCTGCTGATAATCCCCCGGCTCGGTGCGAACTTCCCAGACCTCCTCATCATCCTCGAGGATATCTTCAGCGCCTGCTTCGATAGCCAGTCTGAACAGCTCATCTTCGTCCACTTCGTCTCGGGGCACCACAATAACGCCCTTGCGCTCGAACATCCACTGCACACAGCCCGGCGAACCCAGGCTCGCCCCACATTCCTTCATCACGTTGCGCAGCTCGGCCACGGTGCGATTGGCATTATCAGTAAGCACATCTATCATCAGAGCAATGCCTGCCGGGCCATACCCCTCATAGAGAGCCGGCTCGTACCTGACTCCCTCAATCTCGCCGGTGCCCCGCTTGATGGCATACTCGATATTATCGTTGGGCATGTCGGCGTCTTGGGCCTGATCGATGGCGGCACGCAGCTTGTAATTCATATCGGCATTGCTGCCGCCCTCGCGCGCCGCCGTGATTATGCGTCGCGAGAGCTTGTTGAACAGTTTACTGCGCCTGCGGTCCTGGCGCCCCTTACGGTGGACCCGATTTGCCCATTTGGAATGCCCAGCCATCTGCTAATCCCTCCCCAAGTCTGCCGATAACTTACCGATGTTACGAGTTGAATTGCCCTCTACATTATAACAGCTTGTGAAACAGCCTTTCAAGCTACCTCATTATCAAAAGCGCTGGCCGCGTACCCAGCCAGCGCCATGCCCTGACGACCAAATTTGCACCTGCTGCCGCATCAATCGCTGGGCTGGTGCCACAGTTCATCAGCAGCCGCCAGGGCCGCCGAATATACTGCCTTCACCGGTACACCGTGCTTGTGCGCAGCCTCCAGACAATCTTCGTATTCGGGCGCTACGGTGACTACTCGGCCGTCTAAGTAGGCCACCTTCACGGACAATTCCCCAAAACGAGTCGTGACCGTGACTGTCTCTCGATTCAGGCAGCGCCGCTGGCTACAAGTCAGGCGCACGCCGAAGGTCGTGCTTTCGCGCAGGATCGCGCCAGCGACAGCCTCGGCCTCGCTAGGCGCAGATAGCGCTGAAATCTTAACCGCCGGGCGCCCCTTCTTCATCTGTATTGGTGTCAACCACACATCCAGAGCGCCGGCTGCAAAAACCTGAGCAACTACATACGGATACAGCTCGGGACTCATGTCGTCAATATTAGCCTCAATAGTCACTACTTCATCAACACTCAATGACTTGCCGCCACCCGTTAACTGCCCAACCCACAGACGTAGCACATTGGGACATCCGGGAAAGTCCTTGCTCCCCGCACCGTAGCCAACTTGCTCTACTGTCATCGGCGGAAACATCCCCACTTGCTCGCAAAGACTGGTGGCCAGAGCAACACCGGTGGGCGTTACTGTCTCTTCATTGATATCTACCGGAACCGTTGGATACCCCTTGAGCAACTCAGCCACCGCCGGCGGCGGCACCGGCAGGCGGCCATGCGCGGTGTCGACAAATCCATGTGAGACGGGCAGAGCCGAACAGTACAGCTTCTCGACTCCCAACATGCGCAGTCCTATCACGCTTCCTACTATGTCAATGAGCGTGTCGATCCCCGCCAATTCGTGGAAGTGAACCTCGTCCAGTGACACCCCATGCACGCTGGCTTCGGCCTGTGCTATGCTGCCAAGCACCTGCAATGAGGAATTCACGACATCTGGGGGCAAATCTGCACCAGCAATCACATCACGCAGTTCGGTGTAACTAGCGTGCTGGTGGTGCGCGTGACGATCGGTTGCTCCATCCGAGGCTGTGGTGGTTACTGTGACTTTGGTGGCCTCAATTCCGGCCTTCGAGACCTTTTCGGCGGTGATCTCCCAGTCGGTCACGGGCAGGCCGCGCAACTGCTGGCGCAACCCCGAAAGCTCAACGCCGGCGTCAACCAGCGCGCCCAGGGTCATATCGCCACTTATTCCTACTGCAATATCCAAGTAACCGACTCGCATCTTTCACCTGAATCTGGTCTGTGTTGGTTGGGTACGGAGGAATTCGTGTGAATAGCAGGAAGTCACACCCTGACAGCAATCAAGCCAAGGGTAAACTGACATGGTTGAGTTGTCAAGCGATCGGTTCTTCAGAATTCTTTTTCACAGGCATAGCCGCCGGGTGCTGGCGGTGGTTGTAGGTATCGGGGTGGCCTGGCTGCTGGCCGGACGCAGCTGGCCGTGGTGGGCCTGGCTGCCCGCTGCAATCCTGGCAGCGGAGGCTGGTTATGCCCTGCTGCTGGTAGGTGTCTACGCATACCACAAGGCCACCTATCAGCGAAGAGCCGAGATGATGCGCCAGCGATTGCGCCAGGCCGACAACCAGACCAACAATGAAGACCAGGCCCACCCCTCATCACTAACCAACTAATGGCCTGCCCAATATGCGCGCGATGCGCCGGCTCATTGATTAGGACATCCGTCCGCCATTGCCGCCATTGCCGAGTTAGACCGATCCGCGGAGGAGCACACATATGCCACGCGAAAGCAGCAAAACCAGGCAACAGCGCGCTGTGGAAATAGACAAGCGCCTCCAACAACATTATCCCCAGGCCAGTTCTGCTCTGAACTGGCGCAACGCCTTCGAGTTGCTGGTGGCGACGATTCTCTCGGCTCAATCAACTGACGAGATCGTCAATCGCGTCATCAAAGATCTTTTCAAGAAGTATCCGACTGCGGAGGAGTTAGCCGTCACCGACCGCGAGGAGCTGGAGCAGGAGATCTACTCAACGGGTTTCTATCGGCGCAAGGCCAAAAACATCCAGACCATGGCCCAGAAGCTGGTTGACGAGTTTGACGGGCAGGTGCCGGAGAATATGGAAGAGATGCTCGCCCTGCCGGGAGTGGCGCGCAAGACTGCTAACGTTGTGCTAAACGAGGCTGTCCACTCGCAGACCGGCAACTACGAGGGGATCGCCGTTGACACCCACGTAAAGCGGGTGGCCTACCGCCTGGGACTGACCAACCAGACTGACCCGAAGAAGGTAGAACCGGACTTGATGGAACTGCTGCCACAGGAAAGCTGGCGTCAAGCGGCCAATGCATTGATACTCCTGGGGCGGCAGTACTGCACCGCCCGCAAGCCCAATCACGAGGATTGTCCACTGGAGGGCCTGTGCCCCAAGCTACAGGTGCCGTAGCTGATTTCAGAGGGATATTCCCACCTATGTCGAAATCATAGTTGCAAGCAGATCAAGCGGACGGAAAGGGTGTTTGAAATGGGTACGACCTGCCCGCACTGTGGTATGGAAAGCGATGCTGAGCGCGTTTGTAGCTGGTGCGGCAAGCCGCTGGTAGAGGAGGCCGCCCCAACTGAGGGTCGTGAGCGCTCAACTCAGGAGGCGGCGGGTGCAGAAGCGACTTCCGCCAAGCCGCCTGTGGGAGCTGGCCGGACTCGCCACAGAGGGGCGGCCGCAGACATGATGGCAGCCGAAGCAGCCAAAGATCAGCGGGCCAAATGGCCCTACTACCTGGCAGTGGTGGCAAGTTTGGCTTTTGTGATCCTGGGCTGGTCGGCAATAAGCCTGCGAGGCGCGCTCCAGCCTCCGAGGGAACCTGACCAGTGGCAATCCCTCAGCAGCGAAAATGACTACCTGCGCATGCAGGTGCCCGGCAACTGGGACTTCACGACCGGCGGCTCGCGGGAAAGCTTAGAGTATGTACGGATAGAAGGCGCCAAGAGCTGCTTCATCAGGATAAAGGGCACCCAAGCTCTAGGCGCGATGGCCGACGCCACCGCGGGAAGCAGGCATAAGGACCTCTCAGCAACCCCCTCTGAAGAGACTGGTATAGGTAAGTTTCACGCTATGCTGGGCGAATTGGCAAAGGACAATGACAGCAACTACGAGGAGG
Organism: bacterium; assembly: GCA_030602615.1. GTDB lineage: Bacteria > Armatimonadota > Zipacnadia > Zipacnadales > Zipacnadaceae > JALGTD01. Next base: position 4,008 of record JAUVZM010000039.1, on the reverse strand, counting down.
AGACGATGCAGCCGTGCACATTTACCGGCACCCGTGCAGCCTACTCCACCTACACCACAGTCAGGCGTGCCGGGGTCTTTCCTGTCAAGACGAAAGGGTGGCGTATCACCACGGCATCAATTGGCCCCTACGCCTACACCATACGCGCCGAATGCCCGGAAAAACACTGGGACTCCTTCAAGGAAATTGCCACAAAGGTCATTAGTAGTGCCGTCCGCGGCGCTGGTTAAGACGTCGGTTGTCTCAGTATTGGCACACAGGAGGGTGACAGATGCACGCGACACGGACCTCGTCAACGGAGGATGTCAATCCCTGGCAGATAGCCCAGGAGCAACTGGCGCAAAGTGCTCAGCGCATCGGGCTTTCTTCGGCCATTCACCAGAAGCTGGCTCACCCCAAGCGGATCATTACTGTTTCCATCCCCACCCAGATGGACGATGGCAGTTGGGAAGTATTCACCGGTTATCGGGTCCAGCACAGCCTGGAGCGAGGTCCCTGTAAAGGGGGCATCCGCTACCATCCTGATGTCAACCTAAACGAAATGAAGGCCATGGCAATGTGGATGACCTGGAAGTCAGCGGTGGTGAACATCCCCTTCGGGGGTGGCAAGGGCGGAGTGGCCTGCGATCCAGAGCGAATGTCGCAGCGAGAGCTGGAGCGGATGACCCGCCGCTTCACCACCGAGTTAGTTGATGTTATCGGTCCGGAAAAGGATATTCCCGCGCCGGATGTTTACACTGACGAGCAGGTCATGGCCTGGATCGTAGACACCTACAGTATGAACAAGGGATATATGGTACCAGGTGTTGTTACCGGAAAGCCGTTGGCCCTGGGCGGCTCACAAGGGCGCCGCGGGGCCACCGGCCGCGGCTGTCTCTGCATCATTGAGGAGGTCCTACGTGTCCGTAACGAGCTCCGCGAGGGGCTAACCATGGCCGTCCAAGGCTTCGGCAAGGTCGGCAGCGTTGTTGCACGCCTGGCCGCAGAAAAAGGCTTTCGGGTCATTGCTATATCTGACGTGAGAGGTGCTGTTTTCAATGCACATGGCTTAGACGCGAGCGACCTGCTCATCTATGCTCGCGAGAACGGATCAGTAGCAGGTTACCCGGAAGCCGAATCACTGCCGCGCGATGACCTACTGCTGCTCGAATGCGATATTCTAGTGCCAGCTGCGCTTGAATGCGCGATTCACAAGGGCAACGCCGAGCAGGTCAGCGCACGAATTATTGCTGAGGTTGCCAACGGGCCGACCACGCCCGAAGCCCAGACCATCCTGGAGGACAAGGGCATCTTCATGCTGCCTGATATCCTGACCAATGCCGGCGGGGTTACTGTGTCCTACTTTGAATGGGTGCAGTCGTCGCAGTCATACTTCTGGAGTGAGGAAGAGGTCAACACAAACCTACACAGGATAATGCTGAAGGCATTTCACGATGTCTACAATACCGCCCAGCGAAATAGCACAAGCATGCGCGATGCAGCTATGGATCTGGCCGTTTCGCGAGTGGCCGAAGCCCAGCGGTTGCGCGGGATTTATCCGTAACCCAATGACACCGGGAAGGAGAACTTCGCGGTGACGCGAAAAAGTCACTGCAAGGTTATGTCCACGGAAGGGAGGAGCAGATATGCCTGATCTGGGAAACCTGTTGACCGCGATGGTCACACCCTTTGACGAGGATTTGCAGGTTGATTATGACCGCGCCGCCCAGCTCGCTGTAAAGCTCATCGAGGAGGGCAACGAGGGCCTGGTGATAACCGGCACCACCGGTGAATCTCCCACTCTAAACGACGAGGAGAAGCTCGAGTTGTACCGCGTGGTCAAGGACGCTGTCGGTGAGGCCACAGTAGTCGCCGGCACGGGCAGCAACAACCACGAGCATACTGTCGAGCTGAGCCAGAAGGCTGCAGAGACCGGTGTGGACGGCATAATGCTCGTCGGCCCGTACTACAGCAAACCCTCCCAGGAGGGCTTCTATCAGCATTTCTCGCGAGCGGCTGCCGCTGTTGATCTGCCCGTCATCGTTTACAACGTCCCGGGCCGCACCGGTAAGAACATCACCGCCGAGACGATGGTTCGCCTGGCCGAGGATGTACCCAATATCGTCGCCGTCAAGGAAGCCAGCGGCGATCTGGGCCAGATTAGTGATATCTGCGCGGGCACACCCGATGATTTCGTCGTCTATTCAGGCGACGATAGCATGACCCTGCCTCTGTTGGCGGTGGGCGGAGTGGGCGTGATCAGCGTGGTAGCACATCTGGTGGCCGCAGAGATGCTGGAGATGATTAGCGCCTTCCATGACTGGGACACCGGGCGCGCCTGGCAGATACACCACAAGTTGCTGCCCATTTTCGAGGCGGCGTTCCTGGCGTCGGGCAATCCGCCGTGCATCAAGCGGGCGCTGCAAATCTGCGGCTTTGACTGCGGCGGCGTGCGTCTGCCGCTGGTGGAAGCCAGCGACGAGGACACCGCCACGATCCGCCGCGTCTGTCAGGACCTGAGCTTGGCCTAGCCTGGATTATTCATAAATCGAAATACAGAGATACCTTATGGCCTCAAAGCAGGCTCCAATGAGCGTGTTAGTCGAGATTATTCGAGCCCTGTAATGGATGACAGTATGCTATCTGTGGTATTGTTCTACTCTTAAAGTTTTTGCCGGAAAGGTGCGGAAAACCGGCTTTTTTCAAAAAGCGGGTTTTCCGCAAAATCCGTTCATAAATTTTGCGGGTCAGCCTGCTTTTGGAATAGCCGCACCAAGCCAGTCAGTCCGCCCAGGGGTGGAGCAAGGCAGTGGATGATATGATTGAGGCGATTGCCGAGGAGATTCGCAACTGTACCCGCTGCTCGCTGGCGGAGGGGCGGACGAATGCTGTGCCTGGCGAGGGCGCTGCTGACGCCGACATCATGTTCATCGGCGAGGGCCCCGGCCAGCACGAGGATCGGCAGGGCCGGCCGTTCGTAGGCCCAGCGGGCAAGCTACTCGATGAGCTACTCCAGGATGCCGGCCTGCGCCGCGAGCAGGTCTTTATCACCAATATCATCAAGTGCCGTGCCCCGCAAAATCGTGACCCCCGTCCCGATGAAATCCAGGCCTGTCGGGGCTACCTGGACGGGCAGATAGCGGCCATCAATCCTCAGGTCATCTGCCTGGTCGGACGCCCGGCCACCCAGACACTGCTCGACCCCAAAGCCTCCATCAGCAAAATCCACGGCCGGCCCTTTGAGCGCGACGGCATCCTGTATGTGCCCATCTACCACCCCGCTGCCTGCCTGCACAATCCCGGCCTGCGTTCGGCTGTCGTCGAAGACTTCGAGAAGCTCAAAGCCCTGCTCGACCAGCATCTGGGCTGACCATCAAAGGATGGCGCAATGTGGGCGCTGAGCAGATTGACGCATTTATGGACTATATGACCGGCGTGCGCGGGGTGTCGGCCAATACCGCCGAGGCCTACGCGCACGACGCCGTCCAGTTCGTGGACTTCCTCGGCCAACTGTGGGGCGAAGCGCAGGCCTGGGCGCTGGGTGAAGTAGACTACCCCACCATCCGCCGCTACCTGGCGCACCTCAATCGAATGGAGTATGCCCGCAGCACCATCAACCGCAAGCTGGCCGCGCTGCGCGCGCTGTTCCGCTTCCTGGTAGACGAAGGGGAGATCGAGCAGAATCCGGCAGCGGCCGTGCCTACCCCCAAGCAGGCTCACAAGCTGCCTGAGATACTCTACGAGTACGAGCTGGAGCAACTGCTGGCCGCCCCCGATATCAACGTGCCCGCTGGCCAGCGCGACCGCGTGATCCTGGAGCTGCTCTATGCCAGCGGCATGCGCGTCTCGGAGCTGGCCGCCCTGGATATTGACGACCTGAATATGGAGCAGCGCCAGATTCGCGTCATCGGCAAGGGCGACCGGGAGCGCATTGTCTTCTTTGGCCGACCGGCGGCCCGCGCCGTCATTCGCTACCTCAACCACGGGCGCCAGGTGCTGTTGCGCAAGCGGGCCGACGCTGAGACAGAA
>JAUVZM010000019.1 GCA_030602615.1 bacterium | reverse complement strand
GCTACTTTTCTGACTGCTGGGTGGTCAGTCCGTGGGGATCGATATCCTGGAGGTTGCGCAGTTTCTCTTCTACCTGCGGGGGTATCTGCTTGTCAGGGCGACGTTCGTAGTAATCCTTTATCGCCGCAGCTATGCCCTGCTCTGCCAGCATCGAGCAGTGCAGTTTAACTGGCGGAAGCCCACCTAACTCTTCAACAACCGTCTTGTTACTGACCTCCAGAGCCTCACGCAGTGTCTTGCCCTTAATAAGGTCAGTCACCACTGAACTGCTGGCGATAGCCGCGCCGCAGCCGAAAGTCTTGAACTTGATGTCAGTGATGGTCTCGGTTGCGTCGTCCACTTTAAGGGTAATCCGCATTACATCTCCGCATATCGGACTGCCGACCTCGCCGACGCCGTCGGGGTCTTCAATCTCCCCCATATTGCGGGGATTGCGGAAATGCTCGAGAACTTTTTCAGTGTACATCGGCGCCATTGTTAGTCTCTTCTCTTGGTCAAGTAATTAGTGAAACAAGGCCAGAAGCTCTATCAGACTTACGTGATTCAGCAACTCACCAGCCAGTCAGTTCACGCACAACATGAGCCAACCGTCGGACGATATGCAGTATAGCAGTTTCGTCCCTGATTGTCCACTTACCAGGTGATGTGCAGGCCCCAATTTAAGAGGCTTTCCGCAGGATTTTCTTTCATTTAAGGTCCGCTTGACAGAGCCAGTTTAGCCAGCATATAATGAGCACAAGCTTAGCCGCAGCCTCCGCCGCAAAAGCAGGTGCTTACCGAATTGTTCACCGCACTGGGACGGCAAGTTATTGGGTTTCTTACTTACTTTGGCGAGACCACTACGTTGCAATTCGGTATATGGCGCGCGCTCGTCGGCAGGCGACTCGAGTATCGCACCTCCGTGCGGCAGCTAGCTGAAATTGGCGTCAACTCTCTGCCGATTGCAGTGGTTACCCTGCTGTTTTCCGGCATGGTTATCGGCTACCATATGTCGGTGCAGGCGGGGAAGATGGGGGTCAGTGAGCTGGTCGGCTGGCTGGTAGCCGAGACGATGTGCCGGGAACTGTCGCCGGTGCTGGTGGCCTTTGTGGTGGTGGCGCGGGCCGGTTCGGCGATGGCGGCGGAGATAGGCTCAATGAAGGTAACCGAGCAGATTGATGCGCTGCGGGCGATGGCCACCGACCCCATTGATTACCTGGTCGCTCCCCGCTATCTGGCCTGCCTGGTGATGGTACCTTTGCTGGTCCTGATCGGGGATACTATGGGGGTGAGTGGCGGATATCTTATGGCCGTGATTAGTCCTGATATTAACCAGACTGTGTTCTTTGACAGTATCCCGGGGAATCTGGAGAGTTGGACAGTGCTGGCTGGAATAATAAAGGCGGCCGTCTTCGGGGTGATAATTGCGATTGTCGGATGCCACCAGGGGCTGACCACGCGAATGGCCACCGAGGAAGTGGGCCGCGCCACTACCCGCTCAGTCGTATATAGCATTATGCTCATCTACGCTGCCAATCTGATCCTGACGACTATACTCTACCCGGGCTGAGGTGGGCCATGGCCACAGCCGAAGCACCAATAATCCGGGTTCGCGATATGGTCTACTATGCCGAAGAGCCGAGCGTGCTGGACGGCGCCGGCTTCAAGCCGATCCTGGATGGCATAAGTTTCCAGGTCTACCCAGGAGAAGTCTTCGGCATAATGGGGATGTCCGGAGCGGGCAAGACCTCAATATTGCGTCTGCTAATGGGCCTGGTGCCCGTCGGCAGTGGCGATATTGAAGTGCTGGGACAGTCGATCGTGGGTATGTCCGAGCAACAGTTGAACGAAGTGCGGATGGAGATGGGGATGTGCTTTCAGTACTCCGCACTGCTGGATTCGCTGACGGTGGCCGAAAACGTGGCCTTTACTCTGCGCCGACGTACTGAGCTGTCCAACGATGAAATCAAGAGGAAAGTCGCCGAGCATCTGGAAATAGTAGGCATGGCCGGCCACGAAGAGAAGATGCCGGCGGAGTTGTCCGGAGGTATGAAAAAGCGGGTGGGTATCGCCCGGGCGCTGGCCACCAATCCACAAATAATGCTCTACGACGAGCCCAGCGCCGGGCTGGACCCCATTATGGCCTCGGTGATAGATGAGCTGATCGTGCGGCTGCGCGAAGAGTTTCAGATGACATCAGTGGTGGTCACTCACGAGGTTGACGAGTTGTTTGCCATAGCCGACCGGATAATGATGATCTACCAGGGCAGGGTCATTGCCTCCGATAGCCCCGTGGCACTTCGCGAGAGCGAAAATGCCTACGTGCAGCAATTCGTACAAGGCCAGGCCGAGGGCCCGGTGACTGTGTAGGGGAAATAGCGGGAACCAGCAAGTTTCTACCGAAGCTCAAGCCTGCAACAAGCGGGAGAGATGTGCGTATGGCGCCGGAAGCGAAAGTTGGAGCTTTATTCCTGCTGGCCGTGCTGCTCATCGGCGCGATAGTGATCTTCCTGGGCCAGTACGCAGTGGGCATAGGGCAGTACCCGTTGGTCGCCCATTTCGCCGATGTCAAGGGACTCTCAGCGGGAGCCGAAGTGCGTCTGGCCGGTGTGAAGATTGGCAAGGTCGCCGGTGTTAGGCTCCAGCGGCACAAGGACTATCTCGACCTGCCCGTGGCTGTTCATATGATGGTTGACCAGCAGGTAACGCTGTACGACACCGATGAGTTCATAATAGAACAGTCCAGTGTTATTGGCGAGCAGTATCTGAATGTGCACCGGCCCGATGCCGAGAAGATTGCCGAGAAGTATGGGGAGGATTACCACTCCAGAGCACTGGCCCCCGCTGAACACTGTTCCGGAAAGGGCGTGGTCGGCTTCGGCGAGGTGGCCAGCAAAACCCAGCAGCTTCTGGAGCAGGCTGACCAGACTCTGAAGCAGATCCAAAGCACTTTCGCAGACACTTACACTCGCGAGCAGGTACGCATGATCCTTCAGAACATAAACAAGGCCACGGCCCAGACCAATCTGATTGCTGAGCGGGTCCTGCACCTTGCTGAGGTGCTCACCGAAACGGCGGAAACCGGCCGGCCGCAGGTAACGATGACGCTGGACAGCATCTCACAGACTGCACAAGAACTGCACAAGTCATCTCAGCAGATACAAGGAATGGTAACCGCCCTGACCAAGGGGCCGATTCCCCAGCAGATAGCGCTGACGACGGCCAACATTCACGCCGCCAGCCAGAATATCAAAGCCACCACCGAGCTGGTTCGCGAGAGTGTGGAGGGCCCTGAGGGTGCCCCGCGCATTCAAGAAATGATGGCCAGCTTGACCAGCGCCTCGCGGAATGTGGAACGGCTGACCGCTCAGCTTGAAGAGCTGGTCGGCGATGGACAGATTACCAGCGATCTGAAGGCGACGTTGGCCAACCTGCGGACGACCTCCGAGAGCCTCAAAGCGGTCAGTGGCGTGGCCGAGGAGTTCTTGCTCGACGAACAGACAATGGAGAATATCGAAACCAGCCTACGCAACATCCGGGTGTTGTCCGAAGAGGGCGTGAAGGCGACGCGAGCGGCCCAGGGTGTGTTGCAGCGAGTGGACAATACTATGGACAAGCTGGGAGGGATAGCTCGGCCCTTCCAGCCTCCCTACGCTGCCACATACTGGGGCCTGGAAGGCACCGAGGACCGCGGTCTGCGCGCTGATTTGAATCTGCGCCTGCGCTACGGCAACGACCCTCTGGACTACTGGCGGCTTGGGATCCGTGATCTGGGTGACAATGAGACGCTAAATCTTCAAAAATCGGTGCCTTTGGGCCGGCGGCTGTGGGGCGAAGTAGGCCTGCTGAGCTCAGAGATCGCAGCAGGCCTCAACTATCAGATGACGCCTGCGCTGAGGTGGCAATTGCAGGCATATGACCCCGATGACACCAATATAGATCTGCGCGGTATCTACCAGGCCTATCCCGACTGGTATTTTACTTTCGGACTGGCCGATTCCTTTGACAGGAAGCAGCCCTTTGTCGGCTTGAGGCACAGCACCAATCTGACATCACAGACCAATAGCGAGGAGTAAAGATGGAAGTAATATTGCTTGACGACATTACGGATCTGGGTCGCGAAGGGGACGTGGTCAGGGTAGCCGACGGACACGCTCGCAACTATCTGATCCCCCAGAAGTTGGTTGTAGAGGCTACCGCCGGAAATCTCAAGCAACTTGAGCACCGACGACGAGCCATCGAAGATCGTGAAGAGCAAAAACGCACCCAAGCCGTGGAACTGGCGGAAGAACTGAAGGATAAGTCACTTATCGTCCGGGCTTCGGTGGGTGAAGGTGGTCGGCTGCACGGGGAGGTCACCGCCCAGAATATCGCGGAGGCAGTGGCTGAGCAACATGCAGTTGAGATCAGCCGCCATGATGTAGATATTCCTACGCCCATCCGCGAGAAGGGCGCTTACTTGATCAGTGCGTCGCTGTATCAGGATGTTACCGTTGAGCTGCCGGTTAGAGTAATTGGATTGACGGAGGACGAAGAGCAGGCGCAACCAGAGCTCGAACAGACCGAACAGCAACCACAGCCGCAGCAAGCCGCTGCTGCCACTGAAGAATCCGAGACACCTGAGGAGATTGAGGATTCCGGGCAACAACAAGACAGCGCCGAGTAGGTAGTGTTGTTGCGCTGCGGCGCTTGCAGGCGGCTCGGCTTTGCCGATTCACTGCCAGGCAAAAAAACTTGTGGGGACTGATAGTCATGGCAGTCAGTGATATTACTGACGAACTCAAGCAACTCGCGGACAAGGCACCACCGCACGACCTGGAGGCCGAGCAGGCCACACTCGGAGCTATGCTTATCGAGCCAGGCGCGACTGCCCGGGCTATGTCCATAGTCGAAGAAGACGACTTCTATCCCGAAGCCCACCGCCTGATATTCCGGGCAATGTCGGCCGTGGCCCAGCGCAATGAGCCTGTGGATCTGATCACCGTCAGTGCCGAGTTGCGCCGCACCGGCCATATTGAGACCGTGGGGGGTGGGGACTACCTTACCGCGCTGATTGGCAAGGTGCCCACGGCAGCCCACGTGACGCGCTACGCCAATATCGTGGCGGAGAAGTCGCTGCTGCGCAAGCTCATTCGAGCCGGAGCCGACATCCAGGGCCTGGCCTACGAAAACCCCGAGGATGTCGGCGAAGTGCTAGACCGTGCCGAGCAGAATATCTTTGAGGTGGCGCAGCGGCGCATTTCCGCCGACTTCGTATCAGTGGGGCCGTTGGTCACCGAGACATTTGAGAAGCTCGACAGGATCTTCCGCCAGCCCGGCTACCTCACGGGGGTGCCCACGGGGCTAAGGGAGCTAGACAAGCGTACCGCGGGCCTCCAGGACGGCGACCTGATTATCGTGGCGGGAAGGCCGTCAATGGGCAAAACCTCTATGGCCGTGGCCAACTTTGCCCTCCACGCCGCCGTCCAGCACCAAGTGGGGGTAGGGATATTCAGCCTGGAGATGTCCAAAGGTCAGTTGGCGGAACTGCTGCTATGCGCGCAAGCCCGAGTAAATGGCTGGGCGCTGCGCCAGGGTATGGCCCGCGAAGAGGACTGGAGCAACATCGGTCAGGCATTGACCTACCTGCCCCAGGCGCCGATCTTCGTGGACGACACCCCCGCAATACCGATCCTGGAGCTGCGCTCGAAGGCTCGCCGATTGAAGTCACAGTACGACATCGGATTGATAATCGTGGACTATCTGCAGCTCATTTCGGGCGGCGGGCGTTATGCCGGCGACAGCCGTCATCAAGAAGTGTCGCTGGTGGCCAGGTCGCTGAAAGCGCTATCGCGAGAGTTAGACATTCCCGTGGTAGTGCTGTCCCAGCTCAGCCGCCGCGTTGAGCAGCGTGAGGACAAACGCCCCATCCTCTCTGATCTGGCCGAAAGTGGCTCGATAGAGGCGGAAGCCGACCTGGTCTGCTTTCTGTTCCGACCACAATATTATCAGCGAAAAAAGCCGCAAGAATGGGAAGGTGGCGAAGCAGAGCCATCCACCGCTGATTTCACCCAGCCTGACAAAGCGGAAGTTATCATTGCCAAGCACCGCAACGGCCCGGTCGGCACTGTTGACGTGATCTTTCATCCGGCCTACCGGCTATTCTTCGACACTACCCCACACAGAGATGACGAGGACCGTTGATGAAGATACTAATTGTTGGCTCTGGTGGCCGTGAGCACACACTTACCTGGAAACTGGCCCAGAGTCCGATGGTTGACCAGATCTACTGCGCGCCGGGCAACGGCGGAATGGCACAGATTGCCACCTGCGTAGACCTGCCAGCGGATGACCTGCCCGGATTGGCTGACTTTGCCGAGCAGGAGAGTATTGATCTAACCGTCGCCGGGCCGGAAGCCCCACTGGTCGCGGGTATTGCCGATCTATTTGCTGAGCGGGGCCTGACCATATATGGCCCCTCTCAAGCAGCCGCCCGCCTGGAGGGCAGCAAGTCGTTTACCCGCGAGCTGCTACGCAAGCACGACATTGATCATATCCAGTTTGAAGTCTTCACCGACAGTTCGGCAGCCAAGACCTACGTGCGCCAGCAGGGCGCGCCTATTGTAGTGAAGGCCGACGGACTGGCCAGCGGGAAGGGCGTCGAAGTGGCGCAAACGGTAGCCGAGGCCGAAGCCCACATTGACCTGTGCCTGGAGCAGGGAGAGTACGGCAGCGCCGGCGAGACGGTGATTGTTGAAGAATGTCTGATCGGCCAGGAATGCTCGATAAAGGTTTTTACTGACGGAGAAACCGTCGTGCCCATGGTGCCCTCCCAGGACTACAAACCCATCGGTGACGGTGATGTCGGCCCCAATACTGGTGGAATGGGCTGCTATTCACCGGTTCCCGCAGTGGACAGCGAGATATTTGACTACATCATCAACCAACTGATCAGGCCGACGATCGAGGCAATGGCCGCCGAAGGTACCCCCTATGTGGGAACGCTCTATGCCGGCTGCATCCTTACCGATCAGGGCCCCAAGCTGCTGGAATATAACTGCCGTTTCGGCGACCCCGAAACCCAGGTGGTCCTGCCCCGACTTGACGGCGACCTGGTCGCAATACTGCAAGCTACCGTCGAGGGCCGTCTCGATGAGGTTGATATCCACTGGACCGAGGATCGCTGCGTGTGTGTGGTGCTGGCCTCAGGTGGTTATCCACGCAGCTACGAGACCGGCAAGCCTATCAGCGGACTGGCCCAGGTAGCAGGCCGGGAAGATGTGATGATCTTCCACGCCGGCACAGCCCGCCAGAACGGACAATTAGTAACTGACGGTGGGCGGGTGCTGGGGGTAACTGCGCTGGGCGCAAGCTACGAGGCGGCCCGCGAGCGTGCCTATCAGGCCGCAGCAATAATTGATTTTGAGAGCAAATACCACCGCACTGACATTGCACAGCGAGCAGTGGAGGCCGAACACAGTGGCTGACGAATCACCGCAGGTTGGCATCGTACTGGGCAGCGACTCGGACCTGGAGATTATGCGTCCGGCTCTGGAGGTGCTGCACCAACTCCAGATCACCTTTGCGGCCACGGTCGCTTCCGCCCACCGCAGTCCGCAGCGGGCTGCCGAGTATGCCCAGACAGCCCAGCAGCGGGGCATCAAGGTTATTATTGCCGCAGCCGGCTGGGCCGCCCACCTCCCCGGTGTGATAGCGGCTCACACTATATTGCCCGTGATCGGCGTACCCATATCCAGTTCCCCGATTGGTGGGTTGGACGCACTGTATTCTATCGTACAGATGCCACCAGGCGTGCCCGTGGCGACCGTGGGAGTTGACACTGCGCAAAATGCTGGTCTGCTGGCCGCGCAAATCCTGGCCCTCAGCGATACTCAGCTAGCCGAAAGACTACATGACCTCAAAGAGCAGATGCGCAGATCGACTGAAGAAAAGGCAACCCGCGTCGAAGAATCCGCCCGGGACAGCCGATAATGGATTCAAACACTGACCCAAGAGACTTCACCAACTACAAGGTCGGGTGACATAATGGCAGACGCAAGGAGCTCAGCCCGTGAGAAGCAGGCACAGCACCGGCTGCTGGCACATCCAAGCTGCCACGAGAAATGCGGGGTCTTCGGAATATACGCTCCCACTCACGATGTCGCTCGCCTTTCTTATTTTGGTCTGTACGCTCTGCAGCATCGGGGGCAGGAAAGTGCCGGCATTGCGGTCGGGCACAACGGCAAAATCGAGTATCACACCGGCATGGGACTGGTCTCGACAGTATTTGACGAAGAGACTATCGAGCGGCTGCGCGGACAAGTCGCCTTGGGACACGTTCGCTACTCAACCACCGGCACCACCAGCGCAGCTAACGCTCAGCCACTGATAGGGGAACACCGCAGCGGGCCGTTTGCCATCGGCCACAACGGAAACCTGGTAAATACTTTCCACCTCCGTGAGCAGCTATCCGAGGAGGGCGTTGAGTTCAGCTCCACTACAGATACGGAAGTAATCCTGCGCCTGATCGAGCAATCCAGTGCGCCCAGCCTGGAATTGGCCATTGCTGAGGCAATGCACAGGATGCAGGGAGCTTATTCACTGGGGATAATGGTGCCGGATCGAATCATCGCGGTTCGTGATCCCCACGGGGTACGGCCTTTGTGCATCGGCCGCCTAAATAACGACGGATGGGTAATCTCCTCGGAGAGTTGTGCCCTGCACGTGATCGGAGCCAGGTTCGTGCGAGAGGTCGAGCCGGGCCAGATAGTCACTTTCAGTAAATCGGGCATGGAGGCCATCCAAGTCTTTGAGCCAGAACGCAAGGCTATGTGCATCTTCGAATTCATCTACTTCGCCCGCCCCGACAGCCATATCTACGGCCGCAATATCTACACGACTCGCCAGCGGATGGGCAATCTGCTGGCCCAGCAGGCCCCGGCCGACGCCGACCTGGTCATCCCGGTTCCCGAGTCCGGTATACCGCATGCCGTAGGATATGCGGAAGTCTCCGGTATTCCCTACGGACAAGGATTCATTAAGAACCGCTATATTCACCGCACCTTCATCACGCCTGACCAGCGCCTGCGCGACCTGGGGGTACATATCAAGCTGGCTCCGCTGAAAGAGGCCATTGCCGGAAAACGACTGGTAGTAGTGGACGACTCCATTGTGCGTGGTACCACCACCGGCCCGGAGATCAGCCTGCTGCGAGAAGCCGGAGCCCGAGAAGTGCACCTGCGCATCAACTGCCCGCCGCTCCGCTATCCGTGCTTCTACGGCATCGATACCTCGACCCAGGAGGAGCTTATTGCCGCCCGCATGACCGTAGAAGAGATCCGCGACCACCTGGGCGCTGACAGCTTGGAATACCTCACTATGCCTAATCTGGTCAAAGCAGTGGGCCTGCCTAAGAATAACTTCTGCACCGCCTGCTTCGACGCCCGTTATCCTATTCCGATCCCCGAAGCTGTGAAGATCTCCAAGGCAATGCTGGAGACGGAGGACGTGAAATAGGTCTCAGATCTGAGCCGCACACCCAGCTAGGAAAAGGAGCCACCTGATGCGCCAGTTTACATATAAGGATGCTGGTGTGGATATTGAGGCCGGCCAGCGCGCTGTAGAGCTGATGAGCGAGGCGGTGCGCGCCACTCACAACGAAAACGTTCTGACAGGGCTGGCTGACTTTGGCGGAATGTTCGCGCTGGGCGAGGGATGGCGCGAGCCGGTATTGGTCTCCGGCACCGACTCAGTGGGCACAAAGCTCAAGATCGCCTTCGCACTCGACAGGCACGATACCATCGGGCAGGACTGCGTGGCGATGTGTGTGGATGATATCGTCTGTCAGGGCGCCCGGCCGCTCTTCTTTCTGGATTATCTGGGCGTGGGCAAACTGAAGCCGCACGTGGCCGCCGAAGTCGTCCGGGGAGTTGCGGAGGCCTGCCAGATTGCCGGTTGCGCCCTGATCGGTGGGGAAACCGCTGAGCTGCCCGGATTTTATCAGGAAGGCGAGTACGATCTGGTGGGCTTTGCCACCGGTGTGGTGGAGCGCGACCAAATCATTGATGGATCAGCAGTAGCAGCCGGTGATGTCATCATTGGCCTGGCCTCCTCGGGTCTACACAGCAACGGTTACTCGCTGGCGCGAAAAGTGCTGCTGGAGGTGGCCAAGCTGCCGCTGGAGAAGCATATCCCCGAGTTGGGCCGGACGCTGGGCGAGGAGCTGCTCGAGCCTACCAAGGTCTACGCTCAGGACCTGGTGTCCCTGCAGGAGACAGGCATCCGCCCGCACGCGCTGGTACATGTGACCGGCGGCGGCATCGCCGGCAACCTGGCCCGGGTAATTCCTAATAACCTGACCGCTAAGGTGGATACCTCTCCCCTCCCGCCTCAGCCCATATTCGGGCTGATCCAACAGTTAGGCAATGTCCCCACTGACGATATGTGGCGGACCTTCAATATGGGCGTGGGCATGATTGCAGTTGTCGCCCCAGATGAGGCCGATGCAACAGTCAGCCATCTGGCCGAGCGCGGCCACACTGTACAGATGATCGGCGAGGTGCAAACGGCACCAGCCGAGGCTCCGCCGGTACAGATGGCCGGTCGAGATATTTGACAGCCCTTCGTGGTTAGTCTATACTATTAGCCTACTTTAGTAGAATTGTCGGATTGGGCGACGTGACCGGCCGCACCACGTAATCCTGCTGAAACCGAGTTTGCGCACCTGGTGGGCGTATATGCCGCCGGCAGTGGGACGCGGTGGTGCTGTTTGTATGTTGGCAGGTAGCCAACAGCACTGCCAAGTTACGGACGAATGCTGATTCAGGGGGTAGTTACTTAATGGACGAATTTGTCGAGGAATTGATCGACCGATTGGGGAGCTCATACGATCTAGTAGTGGCAGCAGCCAAGCGCGCCAAACAGCTTCGTGGGGGAGCCAGACCCCTGGTTGATACTGACGCAAAGAACCCGTTGACAATTGCTTTGCAGGAGATTGCCGAAGGCAGCATTGTCTTGAAGCCCATAGAAGAGTCAAGCGCGGAAGACTCTGCGGCGCCAGAGGAGAGCTCGTACTTGGAGCGACGCGGAGATATTGAACAGATTATGGACCAGAATGAGGAAGAAAGCTAGGTCTCGGGCATAAGCCTGCGGCAGTGTGGTGATTAGTCGTCGTGCCCACGGATTACTATGAGGTTCTGGACGTTGAGCCGGGAGCCTCCAATACGGAAATTAAACGAGCTTACCGTCGCCTTGCCCGCAAGTATCACCCGGATGTGAACAACGGCGACCCGAGCGCTGAGCGCAGGTTCAAGCAGATCAGCGAAGCCTACGCCGTGCTGTCAGATTCGAGGAAGCGCCGGCAATACGACCGGGGCGGAGCGCCCGGCGACTGGTTCCCCGGAGGGATGCCCGATATCTTTGAGATCTTTGAGCAAGCCTTCGGTGGCTCCCCGTTTGCACGGACCTCGCGGCGAACTCGCGGACACAATATCCAGGCAGAGGTAACCATCAGCCTGGCGGAAGTACTTACCGGCGCCAGTCGCACCCTCAAATACCAGCGGATCGGCCAGTGCCAGCGCTGCAGCGGAAGCGGCAGGGAGCCAGGTACCGGAACCAGACGCTGCCTGACCTGCAACGGAATCGGGCAGGTTCGCCGCCAGCAACGCACCTTTATGGGCGTGATGACAACCGTTACCGTCTGTCCGGACTGCGGCGGACAGGGGGAAATGGCTGAACAGGTCTGTCAAGCGTGCGCTGGGCAAGGTGTGGGGGAAGTTGATGAAGAGATAGAAATCTCCACCCCCGCTGGCATCGCCGACCGCCAAGAGTTGGTACTGCGCGGCGCCGGCGACGCTGTCTCAGAGGGGCGCAGCGGCGATCTGTACGTGGTAGTACACGTTGAGCCCCATGAACTGTTTGAGCGCGAGGGCCGGGATCTGCATACGGATCTGACGATCAGTTTTACACAGGCCGCTCTGGGCGAGACGATAACAATTCCCACACTTGACGGTGAGGCCAAGCTGCAGATACCACCGGGCACTCAGCCGGGCACAGAGCTGAAGGTCGCTGAATGCGGAGTTGTGGACATGGATTCACCGCGACGCGGCGACCTAATCGTGCATATCCAGGTAGCAGTTCCCAATCGCCTGACCACCCGGCAGCACGAACTGCTTCGCGAACTTGCCGCTGAGCAGCGCAATTCCCAATAGCCACAACCCGCCACCGAGCATTGCTACCAATACCAAGAGCGGTGAGTTGCCCATAGCCACCCCCCGACAATGGCGAGTAATCCACGTGCGAGTCCCTCCGTTGGCGGCTGAAAGTGTCGCTAGCTTGCTGGTCGAGGCTACCGGCCGGGGAGTCAGTCTGACTGAATCCGATGAGCAGATGACGATCACCGGATACCTTTATGGTCACCAGCCAAACGCCGAAGCTGAGCTGCGCGAGCAATTTAGCGAACTGGCGGCGAATCTGGGAATGGCCGGTGCCTTTCAGCTTAGCGTCAGCGAAGTTGCGGAAGCTGACTGGCTGGGAGAGTGGCGAGACTCGTACCGGCCTCTGCGAGTGGGAAGAAGACTGGTAATAAAGCCCTCCTGGCATACCTGGCCGCCCACCGATGGGTCCCTGCCTGCTTTCGATGATGACATTGTTATCGAGATGGACCCGCAGATGGCCTTCGGCACCGGCAACCACCCTACCACCCAATCGTGCCTGGAGGTACTCGAAGATAACATTCGTCCCGGTTGCACAGTCGCTGACGTTGGCTGCGGTTCAGGAATATTGAGCATCGCAGCGGTAAAGTTAGGCGCGGCAACAGCAGTTGCCATCGACAATGATCCCATCGCAGTGCAGATAGCTCAGGCCAATGCTGCAGATAACTTGGTGGCCGGGCAAGTGAAGGTAATCCTCGGCGAGGCCCTGAAGGCTACTGGCGAGCAGTTCGATATTGTCCTGGCCAATATCAATACACCCACGATCGTCGCGTTGAGCGGCAATCTGGCGCAACACACTGCCAGGGGTGGCTGTGTGGTAGTGTCGGGCATTCCAGTTGTACGTGCCGACCGAGTCACTTCAACGCTGCGCCAGGCTGGCTTGTGGGTGACAGAGACCCGCGTCCAGGGAAGCTGGGTCGCCATCGTTGCCGAGCGCCCCGGCAATACCCAGTAATCGCACTACAGCAGTTAGTACTGCCCGGCCGCCCCCAACGAGGAGCAAACCCGTATCGCGTCTGTTCGTTCAGCACCCACCGTCTGAGCATCTTCGTGGGCCTGGAGGGAGGATTTACCGTCCCGGAAGTGGAAACAGCCACCAGTGCAGGCCGGGAAGAAGCAAACCTGGCCCCGCGTACTATGCGCGCCGAGACCGCAGCCATCGTAGCTTCCACAATCTAGATATATGATCCAAAGAGGAGACAAATACGCTGTGAAGATTGTAGGCATAATACCGGCCCGCTACGGCGCGATGCGTCTGCCTGGCAAGGTGTTGGCCCATATTGCTGGCAAGCCGATGATACAGCACGTCTACCAACGCGCCAGCCAAGCGCAGAGTCTTGATGAGCTGCTGGTCGCCACCGACGACGAGCATATTGCCCAGGTCGTCCGGGACTTTGGCGGCCAAGCCGTAATGACTTCGCCGGAGCATAAGTCCGGCAGCGACCGCATCGCAGAGGTAGCTGAGGACCTTGAATGCGATGTAGTAGTCAATATCCAGGGCGATGAGCCGCTGATTAAGCCAGCAGCGATAGATGCCCTGGTCGAGCCGTTTGCCACCATCCCCGACCTGCGGATGAGCACGCTGGCAACTCGACTGGAAGACTGCAGCAACCACCTTAAACCTTCGGTGGTGAAGGTGGTGGTAGACAAAGAAGGCTTTGCCCTGTACTTTTCGCGAGCTCCTATCCCCTACTTTCGGCTTGACACCTGCCCCGAGTGGCCTGATAATAGACCCAGACAGCACCCGCAGTCTGGGTTGTGGCCGCTGTGGCACCTCGGGCTGTACGCGTACACGCGCACAACTTTGCTGTGGCTATCATCACTGCCCCAAACACCTCTGGAAGTTACCGAGGGGCTTGAACAGTTGCGGGCGCTGGAAAACGGCTGTCCAATCAAGGTAATTGAAGTGAAATACCAGGGCATTTCCGTAGACACGCCCGAAGATCTCGAACTGGTGCGGCGAATCATGGAGGAAGAATAGTGGTATCTGGCAAGGTGCGGCAAATCGAGGTGGCTGACGGCAAGTTCCGTATCGGTGGTGCTCAGCTATCACTCATTGCTGGCCCCTGTCTGGTGGAAGACTACGATACCACCGTTGCTATCGCCCTGCGCCTGGCAGAATTGGCCACCTCACTGGCGATGCCCCTGATATTCAAGGCTTCCTATGACAAAGCCAATCGCACCTCGGTAAGCTCGCCACGCGGGCCAGGATGGCAGGAGGGACTGGAAATTCTAGCCGCCGTAAAAGAGGCCAGCGGCCTGCCGCTGCTGACTGATGTGCCCGAGACGGTGCAGGTCGCCGAGGCGGCGCAGGTGGCCGATATTTTGCAGATTCCGGCGTTTCTATGCCGGCAGACCGATTTGCTGATCGAAGCGGGGCGCACCGGCCTGCCAGTAAACATCAAGAAGGGGCAGTTCCTTTCGCCCGCCGACATCCCGCACGCAATTGCGAAGGTTACCTCCACAGGTAACCAGCAGGTGATAGTCACCGAGCGAGGCACCAGCTTTGGCTACAACAACCTAGTGGTGGATATGCGGAGCCTGGTAATAATGCGAAGTTTTGGCTGTCCTGTCATCTTTGATGCCACCCACAGCGTACAACTGCCGGGCGGGGCGGACGGTGCTTCCGGCGGTCAGCGCCAGTTCGTCGCCCCGCTGGCCCGAGCCGCGGTAGCGACCGGCGTGGACGGCATCTTCCTGGAGGTCCACCCCCGACCCGATGAGGCGCCGTGCGACGGCCCTAATATGGTGCCACTTGATGAACTGCGTCCCCTGTTGGAGAGATTACAGGCAATTCACCAGGCCGCCTGGGGTTAAGCCGATATGACTGAACAAGAGATCCTCAAACAGGCGCAGATGACCCTGGCAATCGAAGCCGACGCGGTAAAGTGTCTATCCGACCGGCTGGGTGAAGAGTTCGTCCAGGCGGTCCAGCTTCTGCTGAAGATGCAGGGGCGGGCGGTGCTGTCGGGCATGGGGAAGTCAGGCGCAGTGGCCCGCAAGCTAGCTGGCACCCTGGCCAGCACCGGTACTCCCGCCTTCTTTATGCACCCCGCTGAGGCTATGCACGGCGACCTGGGCATGGTCACCGGAGCTGACGTGGTTATCATGCTGTCGAATAGTGGAGAGACGGACGAAATACTGAACATTCTACCCACAGTCAAGCGACGCGGAGCCGCCGTTATCAGTATATGTGGCCGGCCCACCTCGACACTAGCCGTGGAGGCTGACGTGGCCCTGGACGCCTCTGTCGCGCAGGAGGCCTGCCCTCTGGGTCTGTCTCCCACCGCCAGCACCACGGCAGCGATGGCGCTGGGCGATGCACTGGCCATGGCCACCATGGCGGCGCGAGGCTTCACCGTTGAAGAATACGGTGCCAGCCACCCGATGGGCACTCTGGGGCGCAGGGTGCTGCTGCGGGTGGGGGATCTGATGCATTCGGGAGAGGAGAATCCTACGGTGCCGACCTCGGCAACGGTGCTGGAAGCGCTGTTGACTATGAGCGATGCGGCGCTGCGCGGGGTTGTCAGCGTGGTGGACGAGGCCGGCTATCTCCAGGGTCTGTTCACCGACGGTGATTTCCGCCGAGTGATGCCCCAGGTCAAAGATCGCAACGAAATAATGGAGTGGCCGGTGTCGGAAATGATGACGGCTAATCCCACCACCATCGGGCCCGATGCTCTGGCGGCGGAAGCAGCCCAGATTATGGACGAACGAGAGTTCGATAATATCCCGGTAGTTGACGAGCAGGGGCGAGCAGTGGGCATACTCGACGTCCAGGATCTGATGAAGGCTGGACTGCTCTGACCACCGTGGCAGCACCCAGATTTGATGACATCCGTCAACTTGCTCCATACCGCCGATATGCACAGCCGCCTGACCGCGGAGGCAGCGCAGCAACTGCGTGAGATTCGTGAGCAAAACCATGCTCTGCTGCTCGATTCAGGCGACGCCATCCGAGCGCTCAATGTCACGGTGAGACGCTCCGAACCGATCATTGAGCTGATGAATGCGGCTGGCTACACGGCAATGGCCGTCGGCAATCGCGAATACTTTTTCCGCAAGCGCGGGATGCTTCACAAGACCCACTCAGCGGCGTTTGCCACACTCAGTGCCAACATTCAGCCGGTGCAAGGAGATATGGGCCACATCAAGCGCTGGACAACGGTAGCAGCCTCCGATGGTAGCCGCGTGGGCCTGTTCGGGTTGACCCCGACTATGATTGCGCCGGGGAGTTGGGTGGAGCGGCTGTCGG
The DNA here is from genome assembly GCA_030602615.1 of bacterium. Lineage (GTDB taxonomy): Bacteria > Armatimonadota > Zipacnadia > Zipacnadales > Zipacnadaceae > JALGTD01. The sequence continues at coordinate 22,704 of JAUVZM010000019.1, read as the reverse complement.
ATATGCGCTTTATTCCCTGGCAGGAGGCGGCGCAGCAGATGGTAACTGCGCTGCGCGGACAGGTGGACTGGCTGATAGCACTCAGCCATCTGGGCCAGGAGCGCGACCAGCGTCTGATGGAGCTGTTTCCAGAAATTGACGTGATACTCGGTGGGCATAGCCATCCGCAGATGACAGAAATAGAAGAGATTTCAGGAACATTGGCCAGCTATCCCCGCCCCTATGCTAAGGAAGCTGTGCTTATCACGCTAGGCAGGCAGCAAGGCACAACTGATTATGACAGCCGCGTGATTGAGCTATTATGAGCTGGGTCTGGTATGCTGATGTCGGCAACTGCACCGTGCACTGGGGCGCTTGGGCTGAGCAACAGTGGCAGGCCTCGGACCGCCTGGCGGCTGACCTACTGGGATCGCAGCAGGGCAACGACCTCCTGCTCACAGCCCTACAAGAGGCCGGACTCAATACGGCAGATTGCGAGAAGGCGGTTCTATGCCTCAGCTCACCGGCGCGAAGGAATCAGGCGGAGCAATTCGCGGTCAATCAGCTCGAAACGGACGTGGCAGTCGCGGGCGATGATTTCCCTGTTGAGGTGGCCACCGACTATTATGATCCGGCCCAAATTGGCGTGGATCGGCTGCTCAATGCGCTGGCAGCGATTCAGAGGGTCGGCAAGCCGTGCGTGGTGGTTGACTTCGGAAGCTGCCTGACCTGCGAGGCGATAACGCGGCAAGGTGTGCTAACCGCCGGAGCCATCGCCGCCGGACTTCCGGTAATGCTGTCGGGTCTGCGGGCGCTCGTGCCTCATCTGCATACGGAGATTGAAGAGGCCATGAACATGTCCGGTGTAAATGCCCTGCCGTCAGGACACAACACCGCCCAGGGGCTGACGCTGGGAATCGTAGGCGGACTGGCGGGCAGCGCCGACCGACTGATCAGCATCATGCGCCGGAAAGTGGGCCGCAAGGCTTCGGTGATAGCCACGGGCGGCGATATGCACTTGGTTATGCCGCACTGCGAAGCTCGAATGATTGCGGCCGAAATGCTGACATTGGACGGCCTGCGTCTGGCATATGAGGCATCACAAGATCACTGAAATAGCCAGAAAAGTAACGGATATGAAGCACATACTCAGCATCAGCCTGGGATCGGCCAGTCGGGACAAGTCCGTGCCGAAGGAAATTCTGGGCGAGGAATTTCTTATTGAGCGCCGGGGTACCGAGGAAGATGAAGGTGGGCCGCCCCGTGACTAAGTTTGCTTTCATAATCCATCCGCTTACCGCCCGCGATATGGCCCGCAAGTATCGGTGGGCTACCTGGCTGCCGGCAGGTATTATTGAATGGCTGATAACTAAAACTCCGGTCCAAGAGATCAGCGAGATTACCGGAATCCGCTCAGCAACGGGGGCCCAGACCACCGGATGGTTTGTCGGGTGCCCCATGACCGCTCGGCAACTGGTCAACTCCAACCCTCAGCAAGCCATCGCCAAGATCACCGAAGCCGGCCACGTGGCCGAGGAGTTGGGCGCACAGATCGTGGGACTGGGCGCATTCACTGCGGTCGTCGGAGATGGCGGCACCGAAGTCGCCGAGGCTCTGGATATTGCTGTGACCACTGGCAACAGCTATACGGTGTTCACCGCTGTCGAAGGGGTGCTGGAGGCTGCCCGTCAGGTGGGTATAGAGCCGAGTCAGGCTCAGGCTGTGGTGCTGGGCGCCAGTGGCTCTATCGGCAGGGTGTGCGCACACCTGCTGGCTCCCAACGTAGGTTCACTGGTCCTGGCCGACCGCCGTCACCAGCCGCTGGAGCAGGTCAGCGCGGAGTTGGCCGAACATCAACAAGCGATTGACATCACCACAGATATCGCCCAAGCCCTGGCACAGGCCGATTTGGTGGTGACGGTGACCTCGGCGCTGGAAGCCATCATCCACCCTGAGATGCTCAAGCCGGGAGCGGTGATATGCGATGTAGCCCGCCCGCGCGACGTCTCGCGCGCAGTGGCCGACCAGCGAGAAGATGTACTAGTCATCGAAGGCGGGGTGGTGAAGGTGCCCGGGGAAGTCCAGTTCAATTTTGACTTCGGGTTTCCGCCAGGAATGGCCTATGCCTGCATGGCTGAGACGATGATCCTGGCCCTGGAGGGCCGGTGCGAGAATTTCTCACTGGGCAAGAGGCTCCAGCCTGACAAAGTTAGGGAGATCGGTCGGCTGGCCGAGAAACATGGCTTCCGGTTGGCCGGATTCCGCTCATTTGAGCAAGTGGTGAGCCAGGAGCAAATTCAACGAGTACGAGACCTGACTCAGCGTAGCAAGCAGCAGGCGTCGAACTAGCGCAGTCCGCAGGAGAAGCAATTATGTCGGAGACCTCCGACGAATACCAGCGCAGGCTGGAAAAACTGCAGGAACTCAAACACAAGGGCCAGGATCCTTTTGGTTGCCACTCATATCAGCGCACGCACTCCAGCAGGCAATTGCAGGAGAAATCCGCGGAGCTTGAGGGCCAATCAGTGGCTGTGGCCGGACGGCTGATAGCAATGCGCAGCCACGGCAAGTCCACATTTGCCGACTTGCAGGACGCCAGCGGGACCATTCAAATTCACGTCCGAATAGATGTGCTGGGCGAAGAACGGTACGAAGATTACTGCGGACTAGATCTGGGCGATATAGTCGGTGCCAGCGGAGAGCTATTTGGAACCCGCACCGGAGAAGTGACGATCCGCTGCGAGAAGTTTGTGCTGTTGGCCAAGGCACTGCGGCCACTGCCCGAAAAGTTCCACGGCCTCCAAGACCCCGAGCTGCGCTACCGACAGCGCTACCTCGACTTGCTGGCCAACGATGAAGTTAGCCAGATATTTGCGGCACGCAGCCACATAATCAAGGCGGCCCGCGATTACCTGACTGAGCACGATTTTCTGGAGGTCGAAACACCAGTTCTGCAGCCCATCTACGGCGGCGCGGCAGCCCGGCCCTTCACCACCCATCACAATGCGCTCGATATGCAGCTATATATGCGTATCGCCCCGGAGCTGTACCTGAAACGGCTAATCATCGGCGGCTGCGAACGCGTCTTTGAAATCGGGCGAGTCTTTCGCAACGAGGGCATAGACACGCGCCACAATCCGGAATTCACCATCCTGGAAGCCTACCAGGCGTACGCCGACTACGAGGACATGATGGCGCTGACCGAGAATCTGGTGGCGGCGATGTGCCAGGCAGTGCACCGGGGGCTTACCTTCACTTACCAGGGAAATGAAATTGATCTGAGTCCGCCGTGGCAGCGACTGTTACTGCTTGAGGCTATCAGTGAGTACAGCGGCGTAGATTTGACCAATTTGGAGGATACCGAGGCAGCTCGCCGACAGGCTATCAAAGCTGGCCTCGAGGCGGAAAGATTGGCGGGGCAGCCGCTGGGTTATATTATTGAGAAGCTATGCGATCGCTTTGTACAACCAAATCTCATCCAGCCAACATTTATCACCGACTACCCGGTATCAATCTCGCCGCTGGCCAAGCGCAAATCTGACAGCCCGCAGCTTACTGCACGCTTCGAGCCCTTCATCGGCGGCGAAGAGGTGGGCAACGCCTTCAGCGAGCTTAACGACCCGCTGGACCAGCGCCAGCGCTTCGAAGCTCAGGCAGCCGCCCGCGCTGCCGGCGACGAAGAAGCCCATCCGCTTGACGAGGAGTTCGTGCAGGCCCTGGAATACGGGATGCCGCCGACCGGCGGTCTGGGTCTGGGCATTGATCGGCTGGTAATGCTGCTGACCGACCAGCCCAACCTGCGAGAGGTAATCCTGTTCCCACTGCTGCGCCCAGTTGATGATCAGCCCTGATTGAGCAAACCTGAAAGCCAAGGAGGCATCGTGCAATACGAAGAAGTTCGGCGCCCAGCCCGCTTCCCCCTGGTGGCGCTACTGCGGGGGATGCGACCCAAACAGTGGACTAAGAACCTGCTGGTGTTCGCTGCGCTCATCTTTGCCCGACGTTTTGACGATGTGGGTGCGGTAGTGACGGTGGCGTTGGCCTTTGCGCTATTTTGTCTAATTTCAGGCAGCATCTATCTGATAAACGACATAGCAGACCGCGAAGAGGATCAGAAACATCCCACCAAGCGCCACCGCCCGATTGCCTCGGGGCAGTTGCCGGTACCAGTGGCAACGGCAGCCGCCGCCATACTTGCTCCCGGTGGCGTAGTCGGGTGCTACCTGATTAACATTCCGACCGGTCATGTTGCCTGCGGCTACCTTATACTCACGCTGGTTTATACTTTCCTCTTCAAACAAATAGTCATAATTGACGTACTGGCGGTGGCGGCAGGATACGTGCTGCGAGCGGCGGCCGGGGCGACGGCAATCCCAGTGGTTATTTCCCCGTGGCTGTTGATCTGTACCATCCTGCTGGCGCTATTCTTGGTACTGTCGAAGCGTCGTCAGGAGCTGGTTGGCCTGGAGGAAGGTGCTGTCGCGCATCGGCCCATTCTGGGGGAATACAGCTCTTATCTGTTGGATCAGATGATTGCGGTGGTCACGGCGTCAACGGTGATGTCATACGCTGTGTATACTGTTCACGAAAGAACCGTGCAGGAAGTCGGTTCCTACCGGCTGATGTACACCATACCCTTTGTACTCTATGGCATATTCCGCTATCTATATCTCGTCCACCAAAAGAACCAGGGCGCAGCCCCTGACCGGGTGCTGCTGACCGACTCACCCCTGCTGATCAATGTTCTGCTGTACACTGTGACGGTCGTTGCTATCCTGCATTTTGGCGGATAAACCTATTGATGCGGCCGCCGGGCGGGGCTCATACCAGCGGGCCGACTGCGAGACCAGAAAGATGCCCAGCACCACGACCAATATCCCCAATATGCGCACCCAGTTGACGTGCTCCTGGAAGAGCAACACGGCCGCCACTGTGACGATCAGAAAGGCCCCACTGACAAATATCGGATAAGCAGCAGTGATGTCCATCATTCCCAAAACGGCCAGCCACAGCAGAGCTGATACGACGTAGACAACCGCCCCGACCAGCACCTGCGGCTTGGACAGCACATGCAAGTAGTATTGCACCACGCCCAGGTTCGTCTCCGCGATACTGTCACACTCGTTTACCCCCCACTTCAGCAGCAAGTTGCCGGTTGGGGCGAGGATAATGCAGCCTAACAATAGCAGAATACGTATCATCTCTTAGTCTCCTTGGCGGTATCTTTGCGACGGAATAGATATTGAACGAACTCTCGTATTATCTTGACTATGACATCAGGGCGGGCCAGAGTGGACTCTCCCGCCTGGCGGGGGATGAACTCGACCGGAATCTGCTCAATGGTAAAGCCCAGTCGCCGAGCCTCGGCCAGCATCTCAGCATCAATGAACGAGCCCTCCGAGCGCAGATCCATCGCCTCGACTACTTGCCGCTTGAACAGTTTGAAAGGACAGTTCACATCCCCAACAGCCACCTTCAGCAATATTCGCACCAGGAAATTGTACGTGCGCGTGTACAGCCAGCGCAGCACGCCCTCATGACGATTTGTCCGGTAGCCGACAACTACATCGGCCTGTTCAAACTCGGGCAGAGCCTCATGGACGTGAGCCAGATCGCAAGGAATGTCAGCGTCCATGTAGATGACGATATCTCCGCTACTGTTAGCAAGACCGGTACGTAGGCTACCGCCCAGCTTGCGGTTGATCAGGTGGTGAACAACCTTAATTCGGGGATCGCAGGCAGCTAACTGCTGGGCCATCTCACCGGTACGATCGGTACTGGCATCATTGACGATAACGATCTGATAATCGCCGTCGGCAGCTAAACCCAACTCTCGCTGAGCCATCTGTACCGCACGATGGATATTATCTTCTTCGTTGTACATCGGGTAGACAATGGATATCTTAGGCATCGTTGGTTGCATTCTGCCTTTGCTCGTATCTAGTCGTTGTGATCAGCACAACCACCACAACTAGTACGCTAATCAGTGAAATAGCCAGCCCCCAGCGCAGGGGCCTAGACTCATAGCGAACGGTGATGGTGTGCTCGCCCGGTGGGACAGGCACGCCACAGAGCACGTAGTTGGCGCGGTAGATGGGAGCAGGTTTTCCATCCACACGAGCGACGAGGTTAGGATTATAGGCCATTGACACCACCAGCAAAAGCGAAGGCATACGAGGACTAACTCCGGAAATAGTGACCCTCGCAGAAATGCCGCGCTCTTCGACGTGGGCTACAACTCGGTTTGTGCCGTAGCCGGAGTAGACCGAGGAAAGCGGTTGCTGCAGACCCTCGACGGCAGGCTCCACTTCCGGACGAAAAGTAGGCGACAGAATGACTTTCTTCGCCTCTTCTGGGGTCTCGCAGTACTTGACCCCATCGCTCACCCAGGCCAGCGGCATCGGCTCCTTGATCCGGTACATCGTGAACATTGGTTCGATATGAACTGGCTCGACCTCACCTGATTCCAAACCAGGCACTCCAACGAGATACTCGACGCCGAGCATGCGCAACAATTGAAGCGGCCGGGCGGCGCCACCGGGCTTGCCGGCAAGACCATCGGGAATGTATTTCTCAAAGACCTCGTACTGGCGCCGAGGCAGCAGCGCGTAACGGTAGCCCTCGACGGCCGCCACATCATATAACACCGCAGTATTGGCGTGCAATATTTCGCGATCTGCCAGATACGGAGCCAGGTCCCCGCTTATCCATCCCTGGTAATCCGGCGGTGTGAAATCTATCGAGTATAGCCGCGGGTCGGTGTACTGGCGGCCGGGATTGGGATCAGCGTGAATGATCTTAGCCGTCTGCGGCGGGTCGGTAAAGTAGCTGGGCGGGGCGGTGCCGTTGTGCGGCATCCCAAAGGCCAGCAGTTGCCAGGCGAGGACCACAAGGCACACCGTAGCGACCACGCGATAATCTGCAGCACCTATAGCGAGCAGCCCCGCCGCGATGGCAACTGCAGCAGTGCCGACGAGCAGCGCCCGCCAGTCAGAATTGCTCAGGCTCAGCCGCCCGACAAAAAAGCGGTACTTTTCGGTGGCCTTTTGCTCTACTTGGGCCTGCGATATATCCGCGCTGGCCGCATCTCGCCGAATCAGCCCGGTTAGCCCTTGCTTGGCCTGAGCACGGCCGAGACGCAAGCCCAGCATAACCAGGCCTCCGACCACAAGCGCCGCCAGACACAGCGCAACGAGCCTTCTGGCCTGCTGGGTACCGTGGGCGCCGGCCAGTGACTGCAACCCGGCGCCGCCCAACACCGCCAGTCCCAGCGTGGTCAACAGTAAGTATCGGCCTGGCGCCCGGAAATAGTTGAAGCCGGGTACGGCTGGCAATATTTCGTATAGAGGATTGTATTTGGCCAAAGCCATAAAGAGACCAAAGAAGATCAGGAATACAAAATACCAGCGGTACCTGCAGGTAGACTGGCGGCCGAATAGGAACAGTATGGCCAGGAGCACGGTGAGGCCACCCGCATAGCCGCACACCTCGTAGTAGTGATCGTGACCGAAGTAGTCGTTCTCAGCATAGGAACCCAGGATGGTAGGATGGATGTAATAGGCCAGATTGCGAGCACTCATCCCCAGCGCGCGCAAGTCTTCGGGCGTTCGCTGCGCGTGGCGCTGGGCAAACCGGGCCAGGCCAGCGGTGGGCACCAACTGCACAGCCGCCAGCCCAACGCCAAGTCCAACTATCACCACGGCAGCCACGGACAGCCGGACGAGGCGTTTCCGCACCATCCCGGCGCGACTCCTTAGCAGGTAAGCGATAAGCAGAATCACCACCGCGAGCAGTTCGTAGAATACAATCTGGGGGTGGCCGCCCAGAATTGACAGCGCCAGGGCCAGGGCAGCGCCCAGGAAGTAGCGATAGTTGGCGCTGTCCAGCCCGGCAACTATGAAGTATAGAATCAACGGCAGCCAGGCGCCGCTTTCCAGCACAGTGATGAACAACACTTTGGAGACGAAATAGCCGGAGAAGCCGTAAACCAGCCCGCAAAAAGCCGCCGCCGACCAACCCAGGTTCAGCTTCCGCCCCAGCAGCGCAGCGAAAACAGCAGCCAACAGACAATGCAGGTAGACCAGCAACGAGTAGGTATAGTAGTAGGGCAAGCCGAGGTAGGCAATAATGTGCAGAGGGTAGAAAGTGGCGCACTGCCCCTCAGCTAACAGGGGAAAGCCGCAGCCCAGCTTCATCGTCCACACAGGCAGGTGGCCGTAGCGGATAGCCTCCTGGGCCAACTTGCGCAGCGGCATATACGCGACGGTGACATCATGCCAGAAAAAGACCTGCCCAGCTAGTAACACCCGCCAGAACAGCAGCAGACCGAAACCAACCAGCACCAGAATTGTAAGTAGACCACCGCGGCGCATGCCCCATACCCTCAGACAAAGCCTGTCTCACGTCTTTGAGGTAGATAAGGACAGTAGTTCGCGATGGCAGCGGTTCTTACCTGCCATCCAGCGCAGTCACCTGAGGCGGCAGTTACACCACAGTTCAGGCTGGCTAGCTGCAGCGCAGCCACACAGCAAAATTGAATTCGGGCAGGCGACGATCAATGACAAACTCGATGGGATTGCCACTGTCCAGGTACGAAGTCCGTTCGACCAGCAGCAACGGTGAATCAACGGGAATATTCAGATGCTCGGCATCACGAGGTGTGGCGGCGGTGGCGGTGATGGTCTGATGAGAGGCTGTAATTGCAGTCCCGAAGTCATCTCGGAGCACCTCAGAAAGAGCTTCGGTGCCCTCCAGGCCCCGCTCAATTATCTGCCCAAGCCGACTATTAGGTAAGTAGCTGCTCTGCAGCGCCAGGGGCTTACCGTTGGCCAGACGCACGCGCTCAATAAATACCAAGCTGTCATCATCGGCAAGCTGCAATTGCTCGCTGGCTTTGGGCATATCATCGGGGGACATCCGCTCCAAAGTCAATACTATCGAGTGGGCCTGGCGTCCCCTTTCGGCCATCTCTCGCGTGAAAGACGGAATGCGGTCTTTTTCGATAAGCTCCTGAAACAGTGGCGTGGTGTCAGTGACATAGGTCCCCCGCCCCTGCCGAGGAGAGACAATACCGCGCTTTTCCAGCTCGCGCAGGGCCTGCTTAACGGGGGCAAGACTCACCTCGAAGTGCTCAGCAAGCTGCTGCTGAGTGGGCAGTTTGTCGCCCGGCTTCCAATGAGCCAGACGGATCTGCTCTTCGAGGATGCGCATTATCTGCACATACAGCGGCCCGCCATTGTGCTGTGAAAGTCGATCCAGTTCCAGAGGAGGCATTAAGTAACACCCGATCAAAATAGAGCACAAAATTGTATACTGATTATACCAAATATACTCTTTTCCGCAGCAACTGTCAAGCTGATTTATCACACCACATCGGCGGGAGGTGCATAACCACACAGCGGTCGAAGCTTGACAAAACAACCAATGTTGGGGTTCAATTGCATACAAAGCTCATCAAACAATCGGCAGTGAATGAAAGGACTGCTCTATGGCCATACGTTCCTCAATAATATCAACTAGCCTGGCCGTGTCAGTAGTGGCTCTGCTGTCAGTAGTGCCAAGCTGGTCGGATTCTTCCGGGTTTGACATCGCCAGAATGATGCCGACTAGTGCAGTGCGCGCCGGGATGAAGGGCACTGCTCGCACTGTCTTTTCCGGTGTTGACATCGAAGAGTTCAACATCGAGGTTCTAGGTGTACTACCCAAGTTCCAGGAAGGCTCGGACGTCATCTTGATCAGAATACTGGACGGGCCTGTGGTAGAACAGAAGATGGGCATTTTCTCGGGGATGAGCGGCACTCCAGTGTACATAGGCGGACGGCTGATAGGCGCCATGGCCTTTACCTGGGCCTTTGAGAGGCAGCCTATTGCCGGGGTGACACCTATTGAGAGCATGCTACGCGCCTTTGAGAAGCAGGACAGCCATATCGAGGAAGAGTCGTCAGCAGTCGCGCACCGCCGCCGCAGCCCAGTAAAACTCGCTGGCCGCAATGTCACGGGCGTGCGAGTGGTCAGTAGTGAGTTTGACAGGGCTTTCGTGGATGACAACACTCTGGCACTGCGCCCGGTGACAACGCCGATATTCTGCGCAGGCTTCGGCGACAAGACTGTTCAGCACCTGGCTGACTTCTTCGGTAGCTACGGCATCGAGGCCATTGCCGGCCCGGGGAATATGCGCCGCGAGATAGACACTGAGCTACAACCCGGCGCCGCCATGGGAGTTCAGTTTGTCTCCGGGGACTTCGATATCAATTCGGTAGGAACAGTGACCTACCGCGAGGGCGATCGCCTCCTGGCCTTTGGGCATCCTCTGATGAAGCTGGGGCAGACTCAACTTCCGCTGACCACTGCCTGGGTTCACCAGGTGATAGCAAAGATGGACTTCTCATTTCGGATGGCCTCCGGCATCACCCCGGTGGGTACCCTGGCCCAGGACACCGCGTGGTCAATAGCAGGCCAGCTTGGCTCGGTTCCCGAGACGATTCCCGCTACCTTTGAGATTCATGACCTGGACAATGACCTCTCGCACACTTATAGGGTCCAGATCTGCAACGACCCGGCCCTGCGGCAAATGCTTATTCTTATGTGCGGCTTTGACGCGATCTATGCCGCTTATGATGCTAATGACGAAGGCACCGTGGAAGTCTCCTTTACCGTCGAGGGCGAAAAAGGTTCGACGGTCAGCCGAACCGATACCTTCGCATACCAAGGGGAACCGTCTTTCGACATCCTATGGGATATGCTGTCGACGGTCACGCTGCTGGAGAAGAATCGCTTCACCCCCCAGCGGGTCAGCGCCGTAAAACTGTCCGCCACGATCAGCCGCGAGAACCGCACTGCCACTATTGAGCGAGTCTGGGCCGAAGAGGCCGTCGCTCGCGCTGGAGAAGACGTCACTTTGCATGTGCTAATCCGCCCGATCGGTGAAGAAGCAACTGAGAAAGTGGTTCGGCTGCATATGCCTCTGGAGCTGCCCAAAGGCTACCTGCGCCTGGCGGTCAGCAGCGGCGGCTACGGCTGGATGCTGCGCTCGACCCTCCGGCTGTTGACCCCGGAGTTTAATAAGCTGGAAACAGTCATCAACGAGTACCAGCAGAGGGAGCAAAACACGCAACTGCTAACGCTGGCTGCCATGCCCACGGTGGGCTTGCGAATCGGCGATATACTGCTCAACAATCTGCCGAAGACAGCAGTGTCTGTCATCTCATCAGCTACGCGTACGGACATCGCCACAGGCTACTCGGAACTGTCCGAGGTCATTGATACCCCGTATGTGCTGGACGGCCTGGCCGTGATGATGCTACCGACGGAAGATCGCCAGGGCGAGCGGGCCACACTAAGAATACCGTCGAGGGGGGCCCCCCCTGGCCCAGGTGGCCCGGCGATGCCCAGCACCGGGGAAAGCTCAGAATGGGTTGGAGCCATTGCAAGCGGCCGGGTGCCGTCGGCAATGTGGTGGGCCCGCTCTGCTTTTGCCAGCAAGCAGGTGGATCAGCCCCCACTACCGCCAGCAGTCAAACAGCTCCAGCCCGAAATGCCCCCGATGCCCGAGGAGATCAAGGAACTACTGGAAAAAGCCAAGCAGGAAGCTCCCGGTGAGACCGAAGAAGAAAAGAAGACTGAAGCAAAGGAAGAAGAGAAGGAGGCCGATGGCAAGGTCATTCGGGGCAGTAGCTCGTGGCTGCACGATTCACCTGAAGACTACGAAGATGGCACTCTCGCCGGCCTGGGTGTGCGCGACGACGGCCTGCTGATTACCACGCCCCCGTGGCAAGTGGAGGTGACAGCACCGGGCAATACCTGGTGGAGCCTGGCTGTGGACTCGTCAGGCACTGTCTTTGCTGGAGAGGCGAGTGACGGGGACATATATGCCTGGCAGGAGGGCAAACTCATAACTTACTTTGAAGCCGGGGAAGCGCCGGTCAGCGCGCTTCTGGTCGGCAGCGACGGCCAGTTGTACGCAGGGACCTGCGGGGAGGGGAAGATCTTTCTCATCACCCAGCAGGACCAGGGCGAGGTATTCTGTGAGCTTCCCGCCGAATACATATGGGACATCCTGCCAGCGCCTAACGGTGGCCTGCTGGTCGCCACCGGCCCGCACGGACTCATCTACCTGGTTGACGAACAGGGCAAATACTCGCTATACGCTGATGTGCCCCAATCCCATGTCCTGTGCCTCGCTGTACGCGACGGAGTCGTCTACGCAGGCACCTCGGCGCCCGGCGCTGTCTACCAGATAGGCCAGCAGCGACAACTTCTGGGAGTGCTCGACGCCGGTGACAATGATATAGCAGATCTGGTCTCTTGCAATGGCGCGCTGTATGCGGCGACATTTGGTGAGCGTAGCAAGGGCTACGTGTATCGCATTGATTCGGCCGGCATCCCGCAGGCTATCTACCAGAATAGCGAACACCCTGTATTGGCGCTACTGGCGGCCGACGGACGCGTCTACGGCGGGGCGGCCTCGAAGGGAATCATCCTCACGTTCACCGACGATGAACACTGTACTACGGTCTATCGCAACAAAGACGCGGGAGCGATCCTGTGTCTGGCCGCCGGAGGCAAAGGTCTGCTCTTCGCCGGCGGCAACAACCCCGGCCGGCTGCTTTCATGCAACTTGTCTGGCGCTGAGACTGGCCGGTATATCTCGGATGTACTGGATGCAGAGCGTCTGAGCCAGTGGCAGCGCGTCCGATGGTGGGCGCAAGGCCAGCAGGCCAGTGAGGTCGTGGTCCACTGCCGCTCGGGCAACACTCGCGACCGCGACGAGGGCAGTTGGAGTAGCTGGTCGCGTCCGTATCACAGCGGCATGCAAATTGATGTGCCGGCCGGGCGTTACCTGCAATACCGCGTGCAGGTTCCGGCGGATACCGAGAATGCCAATACTCGTTTGAAAGCCATAAGAATCAGCTATCTGCCTGCCAACCAGAAGCCCAAGCTGAAGGTAAAGGCTCCCACCCAGGGCGCAGCGCTGCGCAACAAAGCCAAGATCGAATGGTCAGCGGATGACCCGGACGATGACAATATTGCCGCCACCGTGTATCTGCGGCCGACCGACGGAGAATGGGAACAGATCGCCGGCCCTATCCAAGAAGACTCATACGAACTGGACACGACCGAACAGGAACCCGGCAATTACGAGATCAAAATAACCATAACCGACCGGCCCAGCAATCCGGACAGCCAGTGGCAAGTAAGTCAGGTAGTCACCGGTGTACGCATTGACAACGAACCGCCAATGCTGAGAATGCAGCCGCCGCGCGGCGAGCAGGAAGAGGCTAAGGTAAGCCTGGAAGGCATTGCCAGCGACGAGCAGACTGCCATCGCCTCAGTCTCCTGGCAAGTCGAGGATAGTGATGAGTGGTGGGCAGCTCAGCCCGCCGATGGCGCCTACGACGAACTGATCGAAAGCTTCGAGATAGCTACTGGACAGCTCCCCGAGGATGCAGAGCAGATCGTAGTGCGGGTGTGGGATGAGGCCGGCAACACCACGGATCAGAAGGTGCACCTGCCCTGGATCTCTGAAGAGGATATTGCCGAAGATGAAGAAAAGCCGGAGGCCCCTCAGGAAGAGGAACAAGAGCCAGTCGAGGAGTCTCCGGAGGAAAGCCCCGCCAGTGAGGCAGCCAGTGGCTGACGGGCGATCCCCACTTCGGTGATTATCGCCGCAATCAGCTCAGCGGGCGTGACATCAAAAGCCGGGTTGTAGACATCAGCACCCTCCGGACATATCGGCGCGGCCACCCGACCGGCCAGGTAGCAGACCTCCTCGGGACTGCGCTGCTCGATGGGAATTTCCTGACCGCTCGCCAGCGACAAATCCAGGGTTGACAGTGGCGCGGCGACGTAGAAGGGGACATCGTGTCGGTCGGCTGCTATCGCCACTGCGTAAGTACCAATCTTATTGGCAACATCACCATTGGCGGCGATGCGGTCGGCCCCCACCACCACACAATCCACCTTACCCGCCTGCATAAGCGAAGCGGCAACGCTGTCGCAGATGATTGTGCAAGCAATGCCCTCCTGCTCCAGTTCCCAGGCGGTGAGCCGGGCGCCCTGCAGCAGCGGCCGCGTCTCGTCGGCCCAGACATGTATATCTTTGCCCTGCTGGTGAGCGGCGCGAATCACTCCCAGAGCCGTCCCATATCCGGCAGTAGCCAGCGCCCCGGCGTTGCAGTGAGTAAGAATGTTAGCCCCTTGCGGAATAAGCTCGGCACCATACTCGCCTATGCGCCGGCAGTGGTCCAGATCATCGCCAACAATCTCCTGAGCTTCTTCTAGTAACACGTGGCGAAAGGCCTCCGGGGGCAGATCAGTGGATCCCTGGGCAACCCGGCGCATCCGTTCCAGGGCCCAGAAGAGGTTCACTGCGGTCGGTCGCGTCGCCGCCAGTTGCTCGGCGGCCTCCTCCACGACTGAAACAAGCTCACCGGTGGAGTCGGCCCCGCTGGTGTACACAGCCAGGGCTACACCCAATGCCGCACTGCAGCCGATGGCCGGTGCTCCGCGCACGCGCAGCGATTTGATAGCCTCGCAGACCTCCTCAAGCACATAGCAATCCTTCAGAACCAGCTCGCCGGGCAAGAGAGTCTGGTCAATCAGGCGAACAGCGGGTCTCTCACGTGTCTCGGCCCAAGTTACAGTTCCGGGTGCATTGCTGACGTCCAATGTGACGGCGGCCCCTTTCCGTGCTCAACCTGTACGGTTATTCTATGAAAAACCCAATCAAGCAAGAATCGGGAAATATGGTGGCGCTGGGCTAAATCTGTCAATACCTGGTTGACTTTCACATATCGCTGGGCCAAACTCATCCCGCGCTCGGCCGGATGCAGATCACAAGCTTTCAGAGACAGCTCGACTTTGCGATTGTACACGCTGTACTTGTTGGGATAGACGACGAGCAGGATGGGAGTAGCGACTGCGCGCCCCAGGAACTTGATGTAGTTGGGCCTGTTCGCGGGGAAAAGCGTATCCAAGCGTTCTTCAATCGGCTTGGTTTCGTCAAGTAGTATCCGTAGTGCACTCCGAAGATGACCCATATCGGTCGTCAATCGCCCACTTTGCCGCTGGATGCCCCACCAATGCTTATTATTCTTGGATCGGAGAAACGATTTGAAATCCTCGGCCGTAAGATTGTCCAAATTTTCGGGAGTGAAGATAGGTTGGAAGCGGGTGATGACCTTTTTCTCGTTCTCCCGCTCCTGGGCAAAGTAGGCAGACTTCTTGAATCTTTCAATCTCTTCGTCAATATCAATCTGTGCCACTGTACTAGACCCCCTCCTTTGTCCAAGGCAACGCTTACTGTCTATGCCTACGACGCGCCCTCTGCATTAACGATCTTCGGGGTTCGGACAATGGCTTCATGATACTCCTGCAGCGGTTTGACTTCTATTTCGCCGCTTTGCAGCGCTTCGATGCCCATTACTGCGACGATTGCTCCAGCAATGGTGGTGATGCTGGGTACATCGTAGGCAACCGCCTCGGCGCGGATACGCCGGTGGTCTTCGCGAGGTTCTTCGCCACGGGGCGTATTGATGATTAGATTGATGCGGCCCTCGTGGATGAGGTCAATGACGTTGCGACCGCGCGGATCCGAAACGCGGTAGACGACCTCGGCATCCACGCCCACCCGTCGCAGCACTCCGGCGGTGCCCTCAGTTGCCACTATATTGAAGCCCAGCTCGTGCAGGCGCTTGCCCAGGAAGATGACATCACGCTTGTCGCGATTGCGCACGCTGATGAAGACTGTGCCCCGGGTGGGCAGCTTATGGCCGGCGGCAATATAGGCCTTGGCGAAGGCCGCCCCAAAGTGAGTGTCTATGCCCATCACTTCACCCGTGGACTTCATCTCCGGCCCCAGTATGGTGTCTATGCCGGTAAACTTACTGAAGGGGAAGACCGGGCACTTGACGGCAATATGTTCGATAGCCACCTCTTCGGTAAAGCCCAGCTCCTCCAGGGACTTGCCGGCCATCACCCGGGCGGCCAACTGCGCCAGGGGCACGCCGATGGTCTTGCTGACAAACGGTATAGTGCGGGAGGCGCGCGGGTTCACCTCCAGGACATAAAGGACCTCGTTGCGGATGGCATATTGAATGTTCATCAGGCCGACCACGCCCAGCTCACGGGCCAGCGCCTCAGTCTGGAGCTGAATCTCGGCCAGCTCCTCTTCGGCCAGGCTGAATGCTGGCAGGACGCAGGCTGAGTCGCCCGAGTGAATGCCGGCTTCCTCGATATGCTCCATAATGCCACCGATGACGCAGCGCTGCCCGTCGGCGATGGCATCAACGTCAACCTCGATGGCGTCCTCCAGGAACTTATCAATCAGGACCGGGTGGCCGGGCGAAGCTTCGACGGCGGCGGTCATATAGCGGTCGAGTTGCTCTTCGCTGTAGACGATTTGCATCGCCCGGCCGCCCAGTACATACGAGGGCCGTACTACCACCGGGTAGCCGATCTCCTGGGCCGCCTGGCGGGCACCCTCCAGAGAGGTTGCCGTATCATTGGCCGGCTGCACCAGACCAAGCTTGTTAAGAACCTGCTTGAAGCTCTCCCGGTCCTCCGCACGCCGGATACTCTCGGGAGGAGTTCCGATGATGGGAACGTCATACGCCTCCAAGCCTTCAGCCAGGTTCAAGGGAGTCTGGCCGCCGAACTGGACGATGACACCGTCAGGATTTTCCTTGTCGCATATATTGAGCACATCTTCGAGCGTAAGCGGCTCAAAGTAAAGCTTGTCGGAGGTGTCATAGTCGGTACTGACCGTCTCCGGATTACTATTGATGATAATGGCCTCATAGCCGTCTTCCTGCAGGCCAAAGGCAGCGTGAACACAGCAATAATCGAACTCAATTCCCTGCCCGATGCGGTTAGGGCCGCTGCCGAGGATGATGATATTGGGCTTCTCGCTGGGGCGAAATTCGTCTTCGCGTTCGTAGGTGAGATAGTAGTAGGGCGTATAAGCCTCGAACTCACCCGCGCAGGTATCCACCGATTTTACCACTGGCTCGACACCCAGCTCCTGGCGCATCTGCCGGATGGACTCTTCGTCTGATTCAGTGAGAACACCAATCTGGCGGTCGGAGAAACCAGCGCGCTTCAGCCGGCGCATATAATCCGGGGTTATGGCAGGCGGCTCCGCGGCCGGGCGTTGGCGCAACTTGGCCAGGTCATCCTGCATCTCGACAATCTCTTTCATATGATGCAAGAACCACGGATCAATCCGGGTTAGCTCGTACAATTCCTCCAGGCTGAGCCCCTTGCGCATAGCGCCGCGCAGTTGGAACAGACGATCCGGATGCGGGGTAGTGAGCAGTTTGCGCAGTTCGTCGGCTGGTAGCTGGTCATAGTGAATGCCGCGGCCATCTCCGCCCAAGCCGAAACGATCAATCTCCAGGGAACGAATTCCCTTCTGGAGAGATTCCTTGAAGGTCCGGCCGATGGACATGGCCTCGCCGACTGACTTCATCTGTGTCATAAGCTGGGGATCAGCACCGGGGAACTTCTC
The DNA here is from genome assembly GCA_030602615.1 of bacterium. Taxonomy (GTDB): domain Bacteria; phylum Armatimonadota; class Zipacnadia; order Zipacnadales; family Zipacnadaceae; genus JALGTD01. Next base: position 5,219 of record JAUVZM010000019.1, on the reverse strand, counting down.
GAAGGCCCAGCGCGGTATCTTGGTGACCACATAGTCAATGGTCGGCTCAAAACAGGCGGGAGTATCACGGGTGATATCGTTAGGTATCTCGTCAAGGGTATAACCCACCGCCAGCTTGGCGGCGATCTTGGCGATGGGGAAGCCGGTGGCCTTAGAAGCCAGCGCCGAGGAGCGACTGACACGCGGGTTCATTTCAATAACCACCACCCGGCCATTTTCGGGGTCAACTGCAAACTGGATGTTGCTACCCCCGCTATCCATGCCGACTTCCCGCATAATCTGGATGCCCATATCACGCATTACCTGGTATTCGTCGTCCGTGGCAGTCTGGGCAGGCGCAACCGTGATCGAATCGCCGGTGTGAATACCCATAGGATCGAAGTTCTCGATGGTGCAGATGATCACCACGTTGTCGTTGGTGTCGCGCATCACCTCAAGCTCGATCTCCTTCCAGCCCAACACGGACTGCTCGACCAAAATCTCATTCATTGGGCTGGTATCCAGTCCGTGAGCCGCGGCGACCTCAAGCTCCTCCATATTGTGCGCGGTACCTCCACCGGCGCCACCTAGAGTCGCCGAAGGCCGGATGATCAAGGGAAAGCCGAGCTTGCGGGCAGTATTGCGGGCGTCACCGACGGTGCTGGCAAAAGCGCTCTCCGGCATCTCCAGGCCGGCAGCCAGCATAGCATCCTTGAACAGCTCGCGGTCCTCCGCCTTCTTGATGACCTTGCGCTTGGCGCCGATAAGCTCGACATTGTGACGAGAAAGCACACCAGACTCCGAGAGGCTCAGCGCCAGGTTGAGTCCCGTCTGGCCGCCCAGGGTGGGCAAGAGTGCATCCGGCCTCTCCTGAGCGATGACTCGAGCTACGCTTTCGGCGGTTAAGGGCTCAATGTAAGTGCGATCAGCGGTTTCGGGGTCCGTCATAATGGTAGCTGGGTTGGAGTTAACCAGCACCACCCGATAGCCTTCCTCGCGCAGGGCTTTACAAGCCTGGGTGCCGGAGTAGTCAAACTCACAGGCCTGGCCGATAACTATCGGGCCTGAACCAATTATCAGTATTGTCTGAATGTCTTCGCGCTTCGGCATAGATACCCCAAATTCGCCCAAGTAAGGCAGACTAGCCGCAGATTACCGCTTCTGGCTGTTTGGGCAGTGCAAGTGCAGACGCCTGCGCAGTTTCCTCCACGTAGTTCGCTGTCCAACCCCGATGTTCCTTCCCACCGGTCGGCAGACAGATCAGTAGCTGCCCAAGCTGCCGAGCAGAGGCCTCGTCTGTTTAAGCTATAGTGCCAACTCGCCGCCTAGCTCGAGGGCGCGATTGTAGATAGCCACCAATCGATCAGTTACATGGGCCACGTCAAATTGCTGAGCTGACTGGTGCGCCCCCTGGGCCAATTTGCTACGCAGGGCGGAATCATCCACCAGTCTCAATACCTTCTGGGCCAGTCCCTTAGGGCCATCTTCGACTTCACTAAGCAGGCCATTGACGCCGTCGTCAACCATATCTGCGGCACCCGGTGTCCGCAGAGCCACAATCGGTGTGCCGGCGGCCATCGCCTCCGTATACGCCAGCGGTTGTGTCTCACTCAGACTAGTCGTCACCATGACATCTATAGCCGCCTGATAAGGCGGAATATCTTCATAGGGGACACTACCAACAAGGGAAACGCTCTTCCCCCCAGGGATGTCACGGACCTGCCGTCTAATGTTCTCCATTTCTGGTCCGGCTCCCACCAACACGAAGGCAGCTTCTTTGCGCTGGCCCAGCACCCGTCCGACGGCTTCGACCAACACTCTCAGGTTCTTCTCACGCGACAGCCGCCCAACGAAGCCAATCAACACCACTTCATCGCCAATGCCCAACTCCTGGCGTACCCTACTGCCGTCTACCCCGGCAAAATTGCTGACTCGAATGGGATTAGGCAGGATCTCGACCGGCGTAGTGACGCCCTGTTCTTCGAGCCGGCGACGAGTGGATTGGACCGGCGTGGTCACTACCTGGCATTTGTTGCAGTAAGAGGTTACCCGCAGATTCAGATACATCTCGACCAGGGCAGTGGGCAGGGGAACCAGCGGGGCAAACAGTTCGTACTCAGTGTGAACGGTGGTGACCAGCGGTATGTCACTCCAGCGCGCATACCAGGCCCCCCAGGCTCCCACCCACACCGGGTGCTGAGTATGGACAACATCAAACTGGCGACCCCGAAGAGCTTTCATCACCGCAGAGGAATACGGCATAGCAATGGAATAGTCCATGTCCAGGGGAAGCGGCAACGCCGGAAAGCGGGAAATATTGTCGGGATCACTGCGCGAATCGTATTCTTGGGGAGCTGGCGCAAAGACAGTGACCTCGTGGCCAGCATCAAGCAGTCCCTCCCGATACGCAGCCACACAGTTAGCCACGCCGTTGACGGCCGGGTGATATGTATTGGTGAAGATGGCTACTCGCATAGCTATTTTGCCATAGCCTCCGCCTTCTCGCGAAGGATTGCTGCCATCCGCCGGTTGTTGAAAGGCTCCACTATAGCGCGGGGTTCCGCTTCATCGGCAGCACTATACAGCGCAGCAATCCGTCCAGCCAGCCGCCGGTCCGACGAGTATTGGGGCCGACAAGAGGTGAGGATTGCGCTGGTGGCTAGCAGCAGGCAAAGTATCAGCGAGCCGGGCAACGCTCGCTGAGGGACAGTGACATCTGCCATTTTGGGTTCAGCTCCGTTCGGTCCTGCTTCGGGACGTAATGGAGTTATCTGGCGAACGACTCAGCAGCCATCTGGAGGAACTCGGCGTTAGTCTTCATCTTGCCCAGCCCGGCCAATAGAGTTTCCAGAGCCTCAGGAGGTTCCATGTTGTGCAATGCCTGGCGAAGCTGATATACGGACTGCATCTCCTCATCATTGAACAGCAGCTCCTGATGCCGGGTAGAAGAACGGATGATGTCCACTGCCGGGAATATTCCCCGGTCGGCCAGGTCCCGGGAGAGTATCAGATCAAGATTGCCGGTTGCTTTGAATTCCTCGAAGATCATATCGTCCATACGGCTGCCTGTTTCGACGAGAATAGTGGCCAGGATGGTGAGACTTCCGCCTGCTTCGATGTTCCGAGCCGCACCGAGGAAGCTCTTGGGTCGATATAGCGCGATGGGATCTAGCCCTCCGGAGAGCGTTCGACCACTAGGGTCTATAGTCAGGTTGCTGGCCCGTGACAGGCGGGTAATGCTGTCCAGTAGCACCACCACGTCCTCCCCTTGCTCGACGAGGCGCTTGGCACGAGTTAGAACAAGCTCGGCGACTCTCATATGGTTTTCCGGCAGTTCGTCGAAAGTGGAACTGATGACCTCGCCTTCAACCGACCGGGCAATATCAGTGACCTCCTCGGGGCGCTCATCAACAAGCAGGATCAGCAAGCGCAGGTCGTCATAGTTGGCGGTCATGCAGTTAGCAAGCTGCTTAATGATGGTGGTCTTACCGGCTTTAGGAGGCGAGACAATCAGGCCCCGTTGTCCCCGGCCGATTGGAGTTATGATGTCCAGCAAGCGGCCCGTTATGTTGGTGGGGTCGTCGGTCTCCAGGTGAATGCGCTCATCCGGATAAACCGGGGTAAGGTCTTCGAAGTCAGGGCGGTGCCCAACCTCTTCAGGAGGGACGCCGTTGATGGTCTGCACCCGCAGCAGTGACCAGTAGCGCTCGCTGTTCTTAGGCGGCCGCACCGGTCCGCTAATCACGTCACCAGTGCGCAGGTCGAAACGGCGAATCTGGCTGTCAGCAACGTAGACATCCACAGCCGGATCCGGCACGTAACCGTTGACCCGCAGGTAGCCGCGCCCGTCAGCCTGCACCTCCAGGACTCCGTACTGATACTTATTCCCATCTTGTTCACTTTGGGCCTTAAGTATCTTCATACACAGGTCAAATTTCTTAAGGTTCGAGTAGCCAGCCACATCCATAGTAGCGGCCACTTCTTTCAGCTCGTCTACCGTCTTTTCCTTCAGATCTGATAGGTCTAACATAGCGCACCTCTCGACAGCTTACTCACTGGTTGGTGGTTTGGGTACTGCAACATCTTCATCAAGCACTGCTACAAAGGGCAAATTGCGAAAGCACTGGGCATAATCCAGACCGTAGCCCACCACAAATTGGTCAGGAATCACGAAACCGATATAGTCAAGTTCCACAGGTATCTCCCGGCGGGCGGGCTTGTCTATCAGCGTACAAACCTTCACAGAAGCAGGGTGGTGAGCCTGGAGCAACCGCACCAACTCGGAAACTGTCCGACCGCTGTCAACAATATCTTCAATAACCAGTACATCCTTACCAGTCAGCGACAAATTCAAGCTCGTGGTAATCGAGACCTGACCGCGGGAGACTGTACTGTTTCCATAGCTGGAAGCATCCAGGAAATCAACTTCGCAGGGCCTGTCGAGCTGGCGCATCAGATCGGACAGGAACACAAAGCTGCCCGTAAGCACCCCTATCAGCACCAACTGCTTATCCCGATAATCAGCAGCAATCTGCTGGGCAAGCTCGGCGATGCGCGCAGCAATCTGCTGTTGGGTAATAATTACTTCAATGATGTCTCCGTCGCAGTATGGCACCGATGACCCTCTAAGCGCAGCCTGCTGCAATATTGCGGGAGTACACTGCCCGACGATGATAGCTGGTCTTTCCCCCATGGAGAAGTCTATCTCGTATATTGGCCATAAAGCTCAAATCTTCAAGGTTTGCCATCGGCTCGCCTACCACCAGCTCAACAACCCACGGGGGAACCACACACACTATGGAAACTACGTGAAGGATTAACTAAAGAAACCATTAGGTCGTAACTGTAACCGGCCGCCCATATCTAAACCTACCTCGGAACGCCAGCAGAAAGAGGAGGTGTACCTACTCGTCGCAGTTTCGCTATTGATATATCAAACTCTGGAAGGCGTGAAAATCAGCCGAGGGTTACCATGAATCATACAGTATTATAATGATACAGGAAGTCTTTGTCAACTAACTCGAGCAATATATGGCAGATAGCGCGGGATTCTGCGCCAACTTCAGGATAAAACGATCCCCGTGACCCGCCTGCTATGGTTGGCATCGGTTGCCCACTTTCGAAAAGCAGGCTCAGCCGTATTGCTATCTCGACTCCTCCTCTGCCAAAGACGCAGCAATCTTCTCGCGGGCCTCTTCGATCAATGGAGCAATCTGCTCGGTGGTAAAGGTACGTTGTTG
>JAUVZM010000031.1 GCA_030602615.1 bacterium | reverse complement strand
TAGGCCTGTTCGCGTGGTATAATCAGCACCCCGGGACGTTGCCGCTGCAGATGGCCGAGGTTAATCAGGATCGAATACTGCCTTACTACATCATCCACAATCTGCCCAACGGAGTGTCGGGACTACTGATTGCCGGTATCTACGCGGCCGCTATGTCCAGCATGGACTCGGGAATCAACTCGCTAAGCGCAGTAGTGGTCAACGACTTTATAAAGCCGCTGCGCACCACCCAGCGCACCGAAGCACAGGACGTCAAACTGGCCCGCATTATCACCCTGGCGGTGGGCGCTTTTGCGATGAGCCTTGCCTTCTACGTCTCGACAATTCAGCAGATCCTGGCGGCTTCCTCCCAATTTCTGGGGCTTTTTGGGGGACCGATAGTGGCACTGTTTTTGCTGGGTATGCTCAGTCGGCGGGCCCATTTTCGGGGCTGGCTGGCCGGTACGATTCCGGCAGTGCTGATAACCTACTTTGTGGTGATACGCCACACCTGGCTGGTGGGCGGGGAGATGGTAAAAATCCACTTTATCTATTACTTCCCCATCTGTTTCGGTATCACTCTCGTGATCGGCTACATCGCCAGCATGCTCATCCCCGCACCTCTGGCCGACGAGGAGTATACCGTGTTCAACAAGCCGGGGCGGTCAGCGCAATGACGTAGGTCGTCACGCCGTGGGGGATGTCCCCTACCGCCAGAGGGTAGTGCTGGAGGCTTTCCCCCGACTCCAGTGTGTTGTGCAGCTTCCATTCGCCGTCGGGTGCCTTCGCTCGGTATACCACCATGACACAGCCCCCGCCCGCAGCATTTCCATCATCTCTGGCACATTTAGATTTCTACAGCCATGCCTCCCGCACAACGAACTAACAATGGTGACACTGTCCAACTGCTGCAGCCGACCAGCCGCTAGCAAGGTCTGGCTAAAGCCTACGCCGGGCACCATAGGTCCCGCGGCCAGACTCCCCGCACTGGCCACCAGTGGCTAATATGTTAGCTTCTTTTCGCTGGCTGTCACTGCCGGCTGTTGGCCAAACTCGCTGGCGCAGGCAAGTAGCGCTCCAAACAGGTCACCTCTACTCTGATTGTTCATCCCAATCACTCCCTGCGTCTTCGTCAGTCTGTGCAGTTCTTGCTCCTTGCTCCCGCCTGCCTCGTTCCTGGTAGCGCCTGAGCCAGCCATTCGCCTACAGTCTTTCGCGGACTACTTCTATTTCTGGGCGCGTGATCGACTCTTCTGTGAAGTGTGCGTGACGATTTCGCAGTTCATACAAATCTTCCAGTAATGCGCGTCTACTGGATCCTTACCAAACAGCAAGTAGAGATAACCTGGTGGGCTAATGTGCAGCCGGCTTATATGCCTTCTGGGCCGGAGGACTAGCCTCTGGATACACGTTATGCTCCGAAGGGTTGGGCGAATATCTGGCGCCGCCGCGAGGAGGCAATGAAGGAATTATACTTGCCCCGACTGAATAAGTCCTACCGGGCTTGGCTGCACGAGCCGACGTATTATAATCCGTAGCCAACAGAGGAGATAGTGAAAATGAGAGTAGCCTCGGCTCTTGGAGGCAAGGCATTGATGGTTGGTTTGGTGGCGGCGAGTATTTTGCTCTCTGGTGGGATGGCCGAGGCCGACGTGATTGTTTCTCCGGGGGACAACCTGGCGGACGTGGTGCAAAGTGCCCTCGATGATACTCGGATCATCTTGACTGCGGGTGACTTTCAACTGGGCCCCCATGCGCCCTACGGCCAGGCGGTGCTGATCGAAAACAAGAGCGGCCTGACGATCACGGGGCAAGGATGCAACCAAACCCGCCTCCGACTGGCTTCGAATACACAGTTCGGGTTCTACATTGGCAGTCACGTATCTAACCTGAGGATTGAGAACCTTCAGATTGAAGGGACCCTGCCATTGCAGACCAACACCTGCGGCATCGGCTCGTTTACGGGAACAACCGACGTTCACGGCGTTTGGGTGGAGGCTGTGTGCGTCGAGCACATGGCGGTGGGCATCAGCGTCGCCACCTCAACGACGGGCGTATATGACGACGTGACTATCACTGGAAACATAGTGCGCAACCTCGTCGGCGTCGAGGCGGGTTGGGGATACGGAATTCATTGCGAAAATGCAACGAACGTGTCCATCTCCAACAATGTCATTGAGAACGTCAGCCGTCACAGCATCTATCTGGCCCGAGCCGCCCAGGGCGCAAATATCTCAATCACGCACAACTTGATCCTCGACAATAATCGGGACGAGCAGAACACTCGTTGGTATACCGCCGCGCTGGTCTGCTCGCGGGCCAGCAGCGTCATTATTGCTCATAATGTCATCATCTATCCCCGGTCGATCGGTATCAGCGTTGAACCCGATGAATATTACGGTTGGCCAACCACTGATATCTATCTGGTCCACAATCAGGTCATTGGTGAGCCATATGTCGGGATATGGCTGACGACGGGAGATACCCACACGGCCTTGGGAAATCGGGTGGTGCTCCATTCAGCGCCGTCGCATCCCGAATGGTGTCATCAGGTCAGTTCGGACAACTATGCGACCGGCGTGCCAACCTCCAGCGCACTGGCCCCGCCGCTGCCGAGATGGGCAAACAGCGAAGTGATTGATTCTCCGCCCGACTATGCAACCGGCTTTAACGATCGGTTGTATGTGATGAAAAACGGGATTCTGGATAAGATTAGCCTGTACAATTGGCTTTACCAGACCTGTCCGGTCCAATGGAGCGATGTCACCGCAATCGGCGCCCAGGAAAGTGCTCCTCTTTTGGGCGGGGAACGCCTCTGGATCGCCACCACCTCCGCATTGTATGAAGTGGACCCTTTAACCTGGCAGGTTCAAGAGCAGTCATCAGATTGGAGTGGAGCGCAATGGATCACTGCCCTATCCGGGTATCTGTTCATCTTGAAAGACGGCGTCTTATACCGCCTCGACCCTCTGACCTTGCAAAGCACAGGATCTGCCACGGGCTGGCAACAAATACAGTGGATGGGTGCTGCTGCGGGGGACCTTTATCTTTGGGATGGCTATAACTATTATCGTGTCGATCCGGATTCCGTCAACGGCAGCGGCCCTTCGGAGACCTGCTCCATATCTGGCACCGTCAAGAGCGATGTTGACTTCAAAGCCGCGCGCATGACGCACACTGTTCCTGACCCTTTCCTCTGTATGTACGGACACCACGATGGGGCAGGGATGACTGAGCAATTCAAGGGAATAACACCTGCTTTCACCGTTGTGGAAGGGACTAGCACAGATACTGATTTCATCAAGGAACTATGCGTACAGGGAAGGGTATATGCCTATCATGTTACCAATCCCACTTCCAGTACAACCGCCGGACTGGTACAGAAAGAGAGTTGAAATAAGTAGCTGAGATTGCACTTGTCAATCCGAATGTGACCAAGCCGGCCATCTCGCCTTTGGGCCTGGAGTATCTTACTGAGGCCTGCAGCCGGCAGAATGTGGAAGTTGAGGTGGTGGATCTGTGTTTTGATGATGATCCGCTAGTGGCACTGCAGCAGCGCCTGGCTGGCGTTGAGCCAGAGCTCGTCGGCATTAGTCTGCGGAATACCGACAATTGCTATCTGCTCAGTGCTCATTCGTTTATCCCTCATTTGACCGAGGTAGTCTCGACAATCCGCCAGGCCACATCGGCGCCAATCGTGCTGGGAGGAGCTGGCTTTTCGGTAGCGCCAGCCGCAGTTATGAAGGCCACTGGCGTTGACTACGGTGTGCAAGGAGACGGTGAGCAGGCGCTGCCCCGACTGCTCCAGGCGCTATACGGGAAGGTGGAGCTGGCGGCTATCCCCGGACTGCTGTGGCGTGCAGATGGCCGCATGCACAGCAATGCCCCGACCTGGCCGCCGATAGCCAACCAGCCGGGCCTACGGCGAGATACAGTAGACAATCCTTTGTATTTGCAGCGCGGCGGTCAACTGGGCCTGGAGACCAAGCGTGGCTGCGATCGCCGCTGCATCTACTGTGCAGATCCCTTCAGTAAGGGTCACAGGCTTCGAACACGTCCGCCAGCAGCAGTCGCTGACGAAATCGAGAATCTGCTGGACCACGGATGCGACGTCTACCACATTTGTGACAGCGAATTCAATGTCCCCCAGCAGCATGCCCGCGCCGTCTGCCAGGAGCTTATCAGTCGGCGACTGGGCGAGAAGATTCGCTGGTATGCCTATCTGGCACCTGCGCCGTTCTCGCGGCAACTGGCCGAGCTTATGCGCCAAGCTGGCTGCCGGGGCATAGATTTCGGAGCTGACAGTGGCAACGACCAGATGCTGGCGCGGCTGGGACGGGACTTCTCCACCGAACAGATACTGCAAGCGGTCGGATGGTGCCGCGAGTGTGACATGGCAGTAATGCTCGATCTGCTCATTGGCGGGCCTGGCGAAAGTCAGCACAGCGCAACTGAAAGTGTCGCAATGGCGAAGGCGGCCCAGCCCTCATGCGTGGGAATCTCACTGGGAGTACGCATCTATCCCGGCACCAGGTTGGCCGCGCACGTCGCAGCCCAGGGGCCGATGGCCCACAATCCGGCCCTGTGGGGAGAGACTGCCGACAACGAGCAGTTGCTGGCGTCAGTATTCTATCTGTCTCCGCAGCTTGGGAGTCCTCAGCAGGCAGCCAGCTTTCTCGAAGAGGCAATTGACGGAGATCAGCGCTTCTTTTTCGGCGGGAGCGGAGACGAAGACGATTACGACTACGATGATAACCAGGTGCTGGTCGCGGCCATTGCTGCAGGCGCCCGCGGCGCATACTGGGATATTCTACGCCGACTTGACGCCTCCGCACAAATGTAAAGCCTTACGGTCCCCTAATGATGTTGTGCGTTGTCACAGGTGGTGGTAAGTCCCCCAAACTGGCCCAGTCCATTTTTGTCTTTCCTTCTGCGTGAATGTACGTTGCACAGCACGACATAGCAATCAAGCCTACCATCACGGCTATCTTACTTACCGCCACCAAGTATTTCGGATCAACTGCGGGAGTGGTGCGAACTCCAGGACCTTGAAGGCACCGGTGCTGGCGGCCGTGACTACCCCAACGCTACCTTCCTGCAGTGAGTCGTCTCGTACGGCCAGATAATAAGCGGAGCCCGGCTGCACGGCTCCCTGCAGCAAATCACCTTCCGTGCGAATCTGCATCTGCACCCACGCACCCAGGGCGATCTGGCCGACATAGCGGCGCCGTAGAATAGTCAACTGGTCATTTTCTACTTTGCCTAGCAGGTGAAAGGCATCTACCTTCTGTCCGGCCTCGACCTCTCCGGCTTCAGGAAGCTCCATCTGGAGCATATACACGTAATAGCTGGCCGGTGGCCCGGGCTGGACACGGAAGGCTATACCAGAGTGGCCATCAGCCCGCACCCACGTATGCATGTGGCTGTCGCTGCTGGGCGGCGTATCAACTACACTCAATGCCAGCGGCGTCTCAGCATCACTCTGCTCCAGCACGTCAGCGCGTCGGTAGTTGAAGCGGGTCTGGCGAATGGAGACATCGTGGGGATGGGGGAAGGCGCTGTCTCCACATCCGTAGTGGGTAATGTTGAGGAGGCAGCCCGGTTCAATCTCTACCATCTGGGGGTAGTAAGAACCGGTAATCTGGTGTTCCTCCCAGTTTATCCCTTCATCTAAAGTGACGAAATGAGAACCGTCGCCGGCATACCAAATAGCTCCGTCTAAGCATTGCAGCAGGAAGGGGTAACCCGAATGAGGCCCCGGCCCAAACTTGATATCAGCGGTGTCATATTGACCGGGTCCCGTTCTGGTCAAATGGGCCTGGACAGTGTGAGGCCCTTCCGTACGTCCCACAAGTAGCAAGCGGCCATCGGAGAGTTCCACTATCTCATTTTCATTTATCTCATTTTCATTGCTCAGCCTCTCGAGGCCCATGCTCCCGCGGGGGATTACTACGCAGCCCTCGGACCAGGAACGGCCCTCATCCAACGATTCCCAGAGGACCACCCCCTCCGGAGAACTGGTTACGACTAGCCGGCCATCGCGGCAACGCAACAGGCAACTGTTATGACTGACGACAGAGCGGGTGACCTCCTGCCAGGTTTGCCCGCCATCGGTGGACTGCTCAACTACCGTGGTGCGGGGGTGAGTGAGCTGTTCTGTCTTGCTGAAGGGGAACGACTTGTGCAGGCGGCCGTCATGTTCCTTTCCCTCCAGCTTGCCATCGTAGGCATACCAGGCCTGGCTCTGGGGCTCCCCATAGGAACGACCCAGAGTCCGGAGCAGCAAACCGTCAGGCATCAGAACTGTACGGCGCCAGTGATGATCAGAGTTCATATCCCAGAACGAATCATAGTGGTCATCCCAACCGGTATCAGTCCAGGTAGTGCCGTTATCCTGCGAGACAAGGGTTTTGATGTAGTATTCGATGCCCGGGCTATTGAAGTTGTAAGTGGGTGGCCAGAAGGCCGGATCACCGGTGGCCTCGATGAACGCGCATTTCAGCGTGCCATCCCTTTCCTTCCAGAGATTGACCCAGGAGACGAAGCCGGGTTCTTGTGGTGACCGGTAGATATCGTGGCTCTCGATATCGTAAACCTCTGTTATCTTTTGCCCGACGCACCACTGCCCGCCTTGGGATTGACATTTCAAACTGGCCCAATTCATCTTTACCTCTTCCCCGGCATAAGTACACATTGAGAGATTGGTGCAAAAGTTGTCTTTTTATTATAGCGGAAGATGAGCTTGTTGCCAAGGGGTGGTTATGATGGAATAGTCGCGAGTCCTGAAAAACCTATCGCGGGTGATTTGAGCAATGCAATGCCAACACAGCAGCCAAAGCAGCTTCTTCGGCATGATCTACGACGAACTTATTCCCGCTGACCATCTCCTGCGTAAACTGGCGACAGCAGTGGGCCTTAGTTTCGTCTCAGACTTAGTCAGTGACTGCTACTGCCCGGAGCCACCCTTAGATACGCTGCCTGCGCTGGCGCCCGATTATCGAACGCAAGTTTGCTGAGCAGAAAAACTATCACAGACTGGCCAAAGCTCGCCATTGAGGCCTGGGTAGAGTCACTATTCAGGTGCTGATGACCTGTATTGTGGTCAACTGCAAGAAGATGGCGAAGCTGGTCGGCAAACGCTTAGCCAAGCTGCCAGCCAGGCCCGCTTTGGCTCACACTCGACAACTAAACAGATGATGTCGCGGTGACAGCTACCGCAATCGCTTGACTGTCCGTAATAGGTGATGAGCAGCAGGTAAGGAAGCGATATCTGCGCTAATCGAAAACCGTCAATTCGACATCTGGTAACTCCGTTTAGACGACGAAACCATTGCGTACTGATACCAAAGGGCTTTTTCAACGTCTCGCATAATATCTCGCCCGTCGCAGTATAGTGCTCAGACACCAAACTCAATTGTTGTCCGAGGCAGCTTACTGTTTCACTTGGAATGTGAACAGGTCAGCATCACTGATATAGAAATACAGCTTGACCCAGCCACCCGGCAACTGGTCGTTGCTTTTCCAGCTAACCATATGGCTGGTCTCGTCGCCGGTGAATGCCACGCAGTCGTCCCGTCTATAGCCGTTCCGGACTTCTCCATTTCCTCCCGCAACCTCCACCTGGATGGAGCCCCCTTCATTGCACCGAGCATTGATCAACAGTTTTCCACCCTCAGTGTGAAACGGTCTAGTCACCAGCATTCCTGGGCGCACGGCATTAGCCGACAGGCTGACGAACCGATCAAGTTTCATTTTTGCCAGCCCCAGGCAGTAGCCCACCTGGCTCATATCAGTCGCCTCAGGGACATCCAGACCCTCGCGCAATCCTGCAACCCACCAATCATGATGATTCTTAGCACCACCATAATATATGTACAGTTCATCGTCCACCTGCACCGGTCCCCCGTAGGCATTGACCATATATTGGTCCCAACTTCCCGGTGGGCCGGTAGTCAGCCACGGCTGCCCGGGGCGCAGGCGTTTAAAGACGCGCCCGTCCTGTGAATACAGCAGTTGAACGTCCATAGTATTATCTACCTGGTGAAAGACGTTCAGGAAGCCAACCCACATTCCGCCAATATCATACTGGTTCATTCCGTAAAAATGATCATCAACATTGTCCAGCTCGTCGTCGGGCACAACAATCAGCTTAGGTTCAGACCAATTGATGAGATCCGCGCTGCGGGTCTGGAAAATACGTCGCTTGTTGTTTCGCCAGGGCTGGCCAGGATAATAGGGCGCCGAGAATTGCTTCAACACCGGCGTACCAGGTTCGTGCCACGATACCCCCATCACCGGATGGCGCACATTAGCAATGTAGATGCGCGAAGCCCAATCCAAGCTGACTATCACGACGTCTCCCATATGTTGTCCCCAGCGTCCAAATTGGGGAGACTGTTCCCAGGACTCCCAGCGAATACCGTCCGGCGAAGCAGCAATCTCGAAGTCCCGTAGTGGCTGATCGCGATTCTCCAGCGTACAGTGGTTGAATAGTATCTTGAAACGATGCTGGTGGTCCTCAGCAAATGGGTCCAGAAATACATAACCCGAATGCACACTGCCGAACCTACTCGCAAAGTCTCTGTCCCCGAGGACTATATTAGTGTCGTGGCCATCCTCCGTCCGCACACCCAGTGCCGGCTTCTCCCAGTGCAGGCCGTCAGTTGACTGGGCATACAGTAGACGAGAGGGAAAATACGCGGGATCATCGCATTCGATGCCACTTCTGAGCGCCTCATTTTGATAGATCTGCCAATCCTCATACCAACACTTGAAAATGCCATCTGCCGGGTCGCGGATAACTCGCCAGGAACCACAGGTGAAGTAGGTAACCTGCTCCCAGGGCTGGTCTCTCTGAATCAGTGGCACCGGTTCCACCTTCTGGGGAGAGTGCACCTGCCGGGTCACATTCTGTATTGATTCGATGATCACATTGTCAAAGAAAAACTGTTTGGTCGGGCCGATGTGTAGTCTGACCGCGTCTGCCTGCAAACTGTCCATACGAGATGATACTCCTTCTTCTGCTCCATCCTTGGCGATCGATACAACTACAACAGAGACTGGTGAGAAAGTTACCCTTTCAATATAGCAGAAGATGAGCTTGCTGTCAAGGGGCAGTTATGATAGAACAGTCGCGAGTCCTGAAAAACCTATCGCGGGTGATTTGCGCACCGCTTGGTGACCATACAGGTGTTTGGGCCGCCCCTCTGCCGCTCTTCCAGAACAAGGTGCGCTCATGCAGCCCGCTAAGAGCCTATCCTAAAACTATGAGTCGGTAGACGATGAAGCAACAGGCAAGATGAACCAAAGCCAGATAGTTTTGAGCCTTTTTCTCCCAGCGGACCAGGAGCTTGCGAAAGCGATTGTGCCACGAGCCGGTGCGTTCGACGACCCAGCGGCGCGCTGGGCGGGAGCGCGATCCGTCAGGCATCAGGACGGTACGGCGCCAGTGATGGTCGGGGTTCATATCCCAAAACGAATCATAGTGGTCCTCCCAACCGGTATCGGTCCAGGTGGCGTCGTCGTCCCGCGAGACAAGCGTCTTGATGTAGTATTCGATCCCCGGGCTATTGAAATTGTAAGTGGGTGGCCAGAAGGCCGGATCACCGGTGGCCTCGATGAACGCGCATTTCAGCGTGCCATCTCTTTCCTTCCAGAGATTGACCCAGGAGACGAAACCGGGGTCTTGCGGTGATCGGTAGATATCGTGGCTCTCGATATTGTAAACCTCTGTTATCTTTTGCCCGACGCTCCACTGCCCCCCTTGGGATTGACATTTCAAGCTGGTCCAGTGCATTTTCGTCTCTCCTTCTGCGTGGATGTACGTTGCACAGGACGACATAGCAATCAAGCCTACCATCACAGCTATCGCACTTTCGGCCTCGGCCGCTTCGGAGCGGTTAGGCCATAGTTGAACGCGCTGTGTGGTCGCGCCGTATTGTAGTATATTCGCTATGGTTCCACCAATACCTGCCCCTGGCAGAACAGGTCAAGCGGACAGTCAATTCGGCCTGGCTGGGAGACTGTGCGCCTGGCATTTGCTGCGAGTAATTCCTTACCTGGCTGTATTTCACCTGCCCGCAGGCGACGATGCCCACAAGCCAGTGGGATGGCTAAGTTGCTGCGATGGACTCAATTGGTGGCAGTTGATGCTATTGTGAACAGGATAGTCGGGGGCTAATGGAGAACATCAGTTAACAGGAACAAGAAGACGACTCTCGTTCAGGTCGGCATAACAGAAGGGTCAGACCCAAGGAGACAATATTGATGTTCGATGAGATCGCTGATAGGCTGGAGCACTCGCGGGCAGTCTGGATTATTGCCGCTATCTTGATCTTTCAGTGCCTGATCTTTGTTCCGGTCGCCACTGTGCGGCCGATTGACGGCGATGAAGGTTTCTATTTGCTAGCGGCCAAGCTGGTATTTCAGGGGAAGCAGCCCTACACCGATTTCTTCTACCCGCAGATGCCGCTTTTTCCCTACGTGTATGGGCTGTGGATGTGGCTATTTGGGTTTTCCTGGTATGCTGCGCGCCTGCTATCGGCACTGCTGGCTGTCGGCACTGGGCTCCTGCTTTATCAGTATGTGGTGAGGCTGACCAGCAAGCGGCACCTGGGGCTGCTGGCGGTTGGTCTGTATGCGCTCTCCTCTTTGCTGCTGGGCCAGTACACCGCAGCCAAGACCTATTCGCTTTCGGTCTTCCTGCTGATGAGTGCCGTGGTCCTGCTGCCTGGAAAGTCTAACAGCCACCGGCAACTACGGTATATTCTAAGTGGACTGCTGTTAGGCCTGGCGGTAGATACCAGGTTGTTCTTCCTGGCTGTTGTGCCGGTATTCTTGCTGGTGCTGCGATGTGATGAAGAGAGCAAGCCAGAGACGCGGCTCAGGCGTCAGGGATGGCTGCTACTGGGTGTAGTGATTGGCTTGTTACCTAACCTGTGGTTTCTTGCTGTTAGTCCCGACACCTACGTTTTCAACAATATCGGTTATCATGCTATGAGAACAGGTGGGGGAGTGCTCGGTTTCCTCGAGCAGAAGCTGCTGATAGTACTGGAATTGATAGGTGCCTGGAAGGCGTGGGGTCATGTGTCTCTGCAGCTTCCTATACTGCTGTTTGCCAACTGCTACTACCTGCTCCTGGCCTGGCGGCTGGGCAAGCGCCTGTCCTTTGCGTTCTATATTGCGGCTGTCCTCTCCGTGATTTCGCTGCTGCCCACACCGACTTTCGTTCAATACTTTTGTGTGGTTGTCCCCTTCTTGATCGTCAACGGCCTTCTGGTGATACACTGGCTGGATGAAGCTACGTCCGTCGGTATCGCCCGAGATGGACTGAAACTGCTGGCGGCGCTGATCGTGGTCATATATGTGCTGGTGGCACCAATAGGTATCAATCAATTCCTGGCCCCGCCAGCACCGGATCCGCTGACTGGTGAGCGAGGAGGGGAGTGGGACATTGAAACTAACCGGATCATTGCCGCGCAGATTGATGCCTGCACCGACCCGGGCGAGCCGGTCATGACCTGGTGGCCGGGCTACCTGCTGGAATCAGGCGCTTCGATATTTCCCAAAATGGAGAATCACTTCGGCCTGAGAGTGGCGAACCGCCTGACTTCCCGGCAATTGGATCGATACCATATCATATCTGAGCCGGAGATAGAGGCGCACCTGCAAGCGGGCGCCACTCGCGTGGTCGTTCTGGGCAACTGGGTCAATCGTCCGTCCAAGGTTCGTTATCGCCAGTTGCTGGGAGAGTCGGGCTATGGGCTGAGCAGAAAAATCGGCGACACCGAGATTTACATACGTCTTCGTTAAGGGTAAACTGAGCACATGGTTGAATAGACAGCTGAAAACGGACCGTGGGCAACAATACTTTGATTCGACCTTGGCAGCGGCTGTGTGTGACTATAATGTACCATCAAGCTCGAACAGTACACAATTGACTATGAAGAACTGCCGCCTCTAACATAGCGGCAGTGTGGCATAGCTTTCTTGTCCAAGCTAGCAAGTCAGAAAGGAGTTCGTGTCTGTGGCAGAATCAGAAGCAGTGCTGGAGCAGGTGCTGGAGTGGATTGAAGAGCATATTGACCTCGAACATGTCCGCCAGGTTGAGGAGCGCCACCGCGATGTCCTTTATTGTCGCCCAGTAGATCGCCCCCCAGTATCAGTAGCTTGCGACCCCAACCCGCAGTTGCCCTATTTCCCTTATGCCGAGGGTTTCCATGATCGGGCCAAGATGATGGTCAATGAGCTGGTGTGGCCGTTCTGCCACGACAAGGCTGACGCGCCCAGTGTAGCTAGCTCATTGGAGACGGGAGATGACTTTCCTCTGCAGATTCGTGCCAACTATGGAGTGACCATTATTGCTTCCCTGTTCGGCGCAGAAGTTGTTGTCAGAGACGGCAGTATGCCCTGGGTAAGGTCCATTGGACGTGAGGCCGTAGTAGCCGCTCTGGATAGGGGGATACCAGATCTGCACGGCGGACTTGGGGGGCGGGTCATGCAGACGATGGACTTCTACCGAGAGAAATTAGCTGACTACCCCCGGGCTTGCCAGGCAATTCACGTCACCCAACCCGACCTGCAAGGAACCTTTGATAATCTCCACCTGCTGTGGGGCAAGGATCTGTTTGTTGGGTTGTACGATGAGCCGGAATTGGTCCACGAGGCGCTTGATCTGGTTGCTCAAACCTACTCTGCCTATCTGGATGAGGTCAGGCGGCATACCACCGAGGATATCGGGGAAGATTGCATAGCGGTACACTGGGGAGTGCTGCGGGGTAATCTCCTCCTGAAAAATGACACCCCGATTATGATCTCGCCACAGGCCTACGACCAATTCGTCCGCCCCCACGATGAGCAGATATTCGCGGCCTGCGGCCCCGGAGCGATCCACTTTTGCGGTAGTGCTGATCATTCCCGTGATGAAATGCTGGCTACTCAGGGGTTGACCACCTTGGACCTTGGCCAGCCCGAAATGAATGACCTGGCACTGTGGTACGGGCAGGCTCAAAAGCGCAAGATCTGCTTCATGCGCCTTCCGTACCCTGAAGAGGACATCCTCAGCGGCCAATATCGCCAGCAGTTCCCCACGGGGATGCAATTTGTGACAACTGTCGCCGATGGCGCCGCCGGGCGCCGGCTGATGGATGCTGTCCGCAGCTAATGGCGGCAGCAGGTAGCACTCAGAGCAGAAGCGAATATGGAACTCACAGGTGTGCAGGAGAACAGCCCCTGACGGCGAAATATGGTATTAGCAGGCATGGTTGTGGTAGAATCTGTTGCCGGGAGGAGAGATTATGTCTGATCTGCGCAAGCGGATAACCGAGGATGAGGGCTCGTTGCAGAAGCTGATGTCTTACATCCCGGGCTTTGCTGGCTACCGGGAGCGTCAAATCCGCCGCAAGGCTGACCAG
The DNA here is from genome assembly GCA_030602615.1 of bacterium. Classification (GTDB taxonomy): domain Bacteria; phylum Armatimonadota; class Zipacnadia; order Zipacnadales; family Zipacnadaceae; genus JALGTD01. The sequence goes on along the minus strand of JAUVZM010000031.1, from coordinate 15,579 downwards.
ATGGTGCGCGAATACCTGGTTGGAATGCTCGATGACATCCGCGAGGATATGGATGAGTTTCTCAACCGGTGGGCCCGCGAGGAGGATCTGGCAAAGCTTGATGATCTGGATCGGGTCCGGCGGCGACTGGGTGAGAGTCGGGACAAGCTGCGTTTTACCGACTACGGTTATACGGGCTGGTTCGACGCGGCGAAGATCCAACAATCAGAGCTTAACTCACTGTACGATTATGACCTGGGGCTGCGCGAGCAAATCGTGCAGGTCGGTGGGGCTATCCAGAGCCTGGCGGAAGCCAGCAACGAGAACGTGGCCGAGCGCATTTCTGAGGCGCTTGCTCAGATAGACTACCTCGCTGAGGCCATTGAGAAACGCGGGGAAGTTACTGCCCGACTCATTCCGGAATAGTCACCCCGGCACAGCGCCGGGCATCCCTGAAGGCGGAGGCAACCCGATATGCGTGGCATACAAGTAATTGAATGGCGTGACGTTAGCGGTGAGGAGATTGTCCATCGCGTGCCCGAGGAGGGGCCGGGCGATATAAACCTGGGCGCGCAGTTGACTGTGCGCGAGAGCCAGGCGGCGGTATTCTTCCGCGACGGCCAGGCGCTTGACACTTTTGGGCCCGGTCGCCATACCCTCACTGCCCTGAATCTGCCGTTTGTGCAGGATGCGATTAACATACCCTTCGAGGGTACCACACCGTTTCAGGCTGAGGTCTACTTCGTGAATATGCGCACCTTCACGGATATGAAGTGGGGCACCCCCCAGCCGGTTGCCTTTCGCGACTCTGAGTTTGCCATGGTCCGGCTGCGTGCTCACGGCCTGTATACGATGCGCATCAACGACCCTCAGCTCTTCGTGAATATGGTTGTGGGCACTGAGCATCAGTACACCACCACCCAAATTCAGTCCTGGCTGCGTGATTTCATCGTCTCGCGCTTCAATGACACGCTCGGTGAGCAGGTTGATACCCTGCTGGATCTGCCCGCGATGTACGAAGAGCTGTCCGTGGCGGTTCGTTCCCGACTTGGCGAGGACTTCAATCGCTATGGCGGCGAGTTGATTGATTTTGTGATCAGTGCCGTCATTCCGCCCGAGGAGCTTGCCGCGATGATTGACGAGCGGGGCGGAATGGAGGCAGTGGGCGACACCGGCCGATTCCTGCAGTTTGAAACGGCCCGGGCAATCCGCGAGATGCCGCAAGCCGGGGGCGGGGCCGCCGGCGGTCCCGCAGCAGCCGGTGCCGGGTTGGGTGCGGGTGTGGGGATGGGGGCAGCGATGGTCTCAGCTCTGGGCGGCGCCATTCAGGGTGGGCAACCCGGCCAGCCAGCCGCAGCCGCCGCGGCAGCGGGAGCGGTATGTCCCAACTGCCAGAGGCCGACACCAGTCGGGGCACAGTTCTGCCCCCAGTGCGGTCAGGCGCTAGGCCCGCAGGTTTGTCCCAACTGCAGTGCGCAGATTCCCATGCGAGCGAAATTCTGCCCCGAATGTGGGCAGGCTGTCGGTGCAGCCCCGCAGCAAGGCTCTTCTGGCCAAACCGAGGAGGCAGAAGAGAGTAGCGAAGAGTAGTGGATCTGCCCGGCCCGGCGCGGAGCCAGTGGTAGCTATAATTTTCTGCAAGGAGAACAACTGTGATTGACAATGAGCTGATGGAGATACTGGCTTGCCCGGCGTGTAAGGGGCCGGTGGAGTTGCAGGAAGAGTGGATTGTTTGCCAGGAATGTGGTCTGCGCTATCCGATAAGGGACGGCATCCCCATTATGCTGGTTGAGGAAGCCAAGCAGGCCGAGACCGACGGTGGTGAGCCAGATAGCGGCGATTGACGTCAGCGTGGGCATCGTCAGTTGGAATGTGTGGGAGGACTTGCGCGCTTGTCTGGCTTCGCTATTCGACGGCAACAATCAGGCAAGTTTTGAAGTTATTGTGGTGGACAATGGGTCAAGTGACGGTACCGCCTCGCAGTTACCAGCCGAATTCTCCCAGGTTGAGCTAATTGCTAACCAGGATAATCGCGGCTTCGCTGCCGCCTGCAACCAGGCGATTGCCGCCAGTGGTGGCCGGTACTGTTTTCTGCTTAATCCTGACACTATTGTCCCTGAAGGCGGCCTGGACGAACTACTCCGCTTTGCTGATGACCACCCCCAAGCCGGCGTAATTGGCCCCAGGTTGATCTACCCCGACGGCAGCCTGCAATACTCCTGTCGCCGATTTCCGACGGTCTCGGCGGCAGTCTTCCGGGGTACTTTCCTGGAACCATTGATCCCGGGGGCAAAGAGCGTGCGCTACTATCTGATGAGTGACTGGGATCATGCCGAGGACCGGGCGGTAGATTGGGTTTCGGGAGCGGCAATGTTGCTACGTCGGGGGCTGATAGAACAGATCGGCATGCTCGACGAGGACTTCTTCTGGGGTTCAGAGGATGTGGACTTCTGTCTGCGGGCGCATCAAGCGGGCTGGCAAGTTCTCTACACGCCAAGTCCAGAGATTGTCCACGCGGTGGGCCGCAGCAGCCAGCAGGCTGAGCTTCGTAATATCATCGACACGCATCGCGGCATGTATCGGCTATACAGCAAGCACTGGAGCCGGTGGCTGGGCAGTCGCTGGGTCATCTGGCTGGGCATCTGGCTGCACGCAGCGGTAATTGCTGGTCAGTGGTTGGTAAGAAGACTGCTGGGAAGCACTGAAGATAGCCAGCAGCTCCCTGAGTAAGGATGGTCTGCTGGCTGCCGGGGATTCACTCCAGACGCATATGCACAACCCGTGGCTTGCCGGGCGACCGCCACTGTGGCGCGAACAACCTCACCAGTAATATCCCGGCCACGAATCCTCCGATATGGGCCCAGAAGGCTATTCCGCCCCCGGCCTGGCCCAAGGAACTGACGCCGTAGAGAAGCTGTAGAATAAACCAGATAATGATGAAGAGGCTGGCGGGCAGGTCCACCATCGTAAAGATGAAGAACAGGGGGATTAGCGCGCGCACCGAGGCGTGGCGATATAATTTGAAGTAAGCGCCCAGGACTCCGGCAATTGCCCCACTTGCTCCCACCAGCGGTATCCCCAGGCTGTCTCCGCCGTAGATAAGTGCTCCGGCGACGGCTATGACGCTGTGGGCAAGCGTAGCCAGAACCCCGCAAATCAAGTAGAAGACCAGGTAGCGCAGATGGCCCATGCGATCTTCGACATTGTCGCCGAATACCCACAGGAAGAGCATATTGAAGCCGATGTGCAGCAAGCCGCCGTGCATAAACATTGATAGCAGCAGGCTCCCGCCGGCCCCAACATAGCCCAGCTCCTGAATAGTCGTCAGGGAGGCAATATAAGCCGGTCGGAAGGCATAGGCCTCGATGGCGGCCGGCTGGACTATCTGGTAGGCGAAGACCGCTATGCAAGCAGCAATCAACGCGGTGTTGACTACTGGATAGCGGGATGACTTGATGTTATCGCGTATCGGTATCATATCAAGGGCAAAAATGGCGTGGCCCGGATTGACACTAATCGGGCCACGCCAGTGTTAAGCGGCGCTGTTGCGGATAGTTGCCGACAGCCTCTAGCGGAATCGGCGGGTTATCTGTTGCGGGTCGGTCCCGTCAGCGGCGAGCACTGACCACAGTTCGCGGTCGCGAGTGAAGGCTATGCGCGTGCCATCAGAGTTCCAGGCAGGATAGCGTTCGTCCAGCCTCGTGCTGGTTAGCTGGGTTAGTGTCGCGGAACCGATATCCCACACGTAGATGTCGAAGTTCGCCGGATTGTCGTTGTCCTTATTGGAGTGGAAGGCGATCAGGTTCGTGCCCGCGCCGTCGTTGTACCAGGCTGGCCCGCCGTCGCTAAAGTTGCTGTCAGCGATCTTGTTCTGGAATACGCCGGAGGTATTGTAGATTGCTATGTCAGTGTCAGCGGCATCCGTTTCCTGTACGGCTATCATTGTATCATCCTGGGGATTGTAGCACGCCCACTGGTAGTCACGCCCGTCATTGAGAATAGCCGTCGGAGTATTCGGAGGATTACCCGGAACGACGACCGTCACCGCGTAGATGTCACGAGCACCCGTGTCGCGCGTGCTGGTGTAGATCAGGCCAGTGCCATCCGGCTTCCAACTGGGCTGGAAGTCAGCGCCGATGCCTGTATCTGGCGTCTGGGCCGTAGCGCCCGCGCGGTCACCATCATCAGCATCCATCGTGTACAGGCGTGTGGTGCTACGCCGGGAGACAAAAGCAATGGTCTGGTCATCGGGGCTGTAGGCCGGATGCCATCCGCCCTCGTCGCCGAGGTCATCATCGTTGTCAGATGGTGTTAGCAGCAGTGAGCTGCCGCCGCTGTCAGTTATCGAATAGATGTACAGCAGACCCTGACCGCCGTAGGCAGCAAAGGCCAGACGCTCTCCGGAAGACCACGAAGCTCGCTCATCCATAAGGAATAGCAATGATGTTCCGCCCGTACCGCCGCAACCGGATACTACCAGTGAAACTGCAAACACAGTAACCACCAACATACATACCAGCAAAGTTGACTTGGACATCGAGTGAACTCCTTTCACTACTGTGGCTCGATTGAGCTCTGTATCTAAGGACACTTCAAGTCAGTATTCGTTTCTGGACAGCGTATCACCTTCTACCGAAGATAGCCCGCCCGCAATAGCTTGTCGGGGTCGGCTGCCGAGCCAGCTCCTCGGGCAGCTAGTTGCGCAGTGGTGCACAACCGCTGGAGATATTATACGAGTCTTGGGCTGGGTTCGTCAAGTTTGCTCGCGTCATCAGCCTGTTGCGGTGGGCAGGTCAATTTGGTCAGAGTGGAGAACTACCCCCACACAGATAGATCGCTGCGTTGGACGGCGAGGCTTTATCATATGTATGTCGGCATACGAGACGTCTGTCTTTTTCAGGCAGGCTACGGGAATATTGCGGAGGGAATGGCTCAGTTGGAGCTAGGCTACATTGAGCTGGCGGTAGACCGCAATATGTGCGTTCCTGCGGTTGACGGCAGCCTGGGCCGGCCCCGGCTATCCATTGCCGACGAACTGGCTGCCATCAAGGCCAGCGAGGCCTACGCTCGACAGGGTATACAGATAACCAGCCTGCTGCTGGCCAACAATTTTAACGCGCAGAATCAGGCTGCGGAGATTCAATGGGCTCGAAAAACCCTGAAGGCGGCGGAGGTTGTTGGAGCTGACGTTGTGCGCATTGATGCGGCTATGACCGGTCAGAAGACGCTGCCCCCTGGCAGGCGCGTGCGCATATTTGCCTCGGCTGTTAAAGAGGTTCTGGAGAAGACGGCTGGCGGCACGGTGCCGCTGGCAGTTGAAAATCACGGCCTGCAGGGCAACGATCCCCAGTGGCTGAGCTCGGTGCTGCAGCAAGTTGGCGACGAGCGGTTTGGGCTGACCCTGGATACTGCCAATTTCTACTGGGCCGGTTATCCGTTAAGCCGCGTCTATGAATTGGTCGAGCAGTTTGCGTCTGACACTCGCCATGTACACTGTAAGAACATAGATTACCCTTCGCGGTATCGACGGCGACGCCGTCCGCTGGGCTGGGAGTATGGCCAGTATGTGGCGCCAATTCACCAGGGGAATATTGATTATTCTAAGATAGTGCAGATTCTGGCGGAGGCCGGCTACCAGGGCGGCCTGCACATTGAAGATGAGTCGCTGGCCAAGTTCGGTCCCGCCCAGCGCCGCAGGTCGCTGCGCCAGCAGGTGGAATACCTAACGGAGTTGGTTGCGGACTTCGCCCCTCGACTGTATTGGATGGGTTGAGCGCTGGGCTTGAATAATATAGGGCGAATGTGGTATACTAAGCAAGGAAAGAATTTCGATCGCCCGTGACACTGGCAATCTATCAGCAGTATGCCCGGGACGTGCACCCTGGGCACTGCAGGGATTCGTAGCAAAGAGAGGACTCTGCAATGAATAAGGCAGCCTATGGCCGGCCATTGTTCGTAACTCTTGCAATAGTGAGTATGCTTGTTCTGATTGCAGGAACCGTAGTCGCCAAGGAGCAGCAGTTGGCGGGCGTTCATCTGAACGACCACGCGATTGACTTGCTAGATATCTACGGGCCGCCCGATGGCGTGGTCACTGGCCCTCCTGGTAGTCCTTTCCCGGAAGTGGGACTAATGGCTGGTGTGGGAATGCCGGGAATGCCCGGAGCGGGAATGATGCCCGGGCCGGGTGGAATACCGGGGCCGGGTGGAATATCGGGGCCGGGTGGAATGCAGCGTGCCGGGGCGGCGGCTCGAGGGCCTATGGGACCAGGCGGTATGGCTATGGGACCAGGCAGTATAGCTATGGGACCAGGCGGCATCCCTATGGGACCAGGCGGTATGCCTGGGGCAGGACCGGGTGCCTTTCCTGGTGCGCCGGGGATGCCGGGGGCACTGGGGATGCCGGGTGCAGCGGGGCAGGTACAGCCTTCGGTTGTACCCAACTGGGCGTTGCCAGTGTATATTGATACGCAACCGGGCGAGATAATGTGGATATATCAGCGTGGGCCGATTACGCTGGGATTCCTGTTGGATCTGGACGGGTACGTGCAGGACATCGCCGTGGCCGCTGACAAGTGCAATTACGTGCGAACGGCGAACTGGCAGCCCCACAAATACGTAAAGATAGGCGATCACTACTCACGGGTGCTGCAGCGATATGGCTGGGCTGACGAGACCAATACCTATGTAGCCAGTGGCCTGGGTGGCGGTGCGGCAGCACCGAGTGTTAGCTTCAGTGGAATCAGTAAAACATTCAGCCGCGACTGCGTGTTGCGCTATACCGAAGGCGGCAACAACATTGACTTCACTCTGCACAACTTCCGGGTGGTCAGGATTCACATCTGGGACTAGGTGTACGCCTTCAAATTCTGCAGGTCTCGGCGGCCTCGCTGCGGCGGGGCCGCTTGTTTTTTCCCTCGGGTAGTGATCATCAGATAATTCCCCGCTGGAATCCAGGAAGGCTTTTCTACGGTTAAGGTGAACTTGTTTGTGTGGCCGCTCTTGGGGAGGACTATTCCCCCGCTCAGCGAAGCAATCGTACGTTGGGAAGGATAGGCGCGAGTCTTGTGATGCGCCGCGAGTAGTAGATGGCGGCGTTGTGACTTATGGCTGACAGAGATATTAAGGAAGAAATCAAGCGACGAATTGACATTGTCGAGCTGATCTCCCAGTACGTTCCCCTGACGAAAGCAGGACGGCGGTTCAAAGCGCGCTGCCCGTTTCACGAGGAGAAGACCCCCTCGTTTTTCGTTGATCCGGCAGCAGGCTTGTGGCACTGCTTTGGTTGTGGCGCGGGGGGTGATGTCTTTTCGTTTCTGGAGCAGATCGAGGGAATCAGCTTTTCGGAGGCTGGTGAGCGGCTGGCCGAGCGTTGTGGGCTTACCTGGCGAGCTGGGCGCGGGGAGCAGGCTCGAGTCCAGCGCAGCAAGTTGCTGCGCCGCGCGGTGAAGCTGGCCGCCGAGTATTTTTCTGCAAGTTTGCACAAGCCCTGCGGTCAGTCCGCGCTGGACTACTTGCGGAAGCGGGGTTTCTCGGATGATATTGTGCAGGACTTTGGCCTGGGATTTGCTGTGGATAGTTGGGATGCCCTGCTGAAGTTTCTGTCGAGCAAGGGCATCTCGGTGGAGCATATGCGCGAGGCGGGACTGGTTAAGAGCAGTGAGCGGGGCAGCAACTATGATGTGTTTCGCAATCGCATCATCTTTCCAATTACTGATGCAGCCGGGGCCGTGATTGGTTTTGGCGGTCGGGCGATGGACCCGGAGGAACCAGCCAAGTATCTTAACTCACCCGATACGCCTCTATTTAACAAACGTCAGAATCTGTATGGACTTGCTCAGGCCCGTCAGGAGCTTGTTTCGCAAAAGCGAGCGATAGTGGTTGAGGGATATACTGATGTCCTCGCCCTGCACCAGGCCGACCTCAAAGTTGTGGTGGCTACCCTGGGAACCTCTATGACCCGGGAACATCTGGGGCTGCTGCGCCGCTATGTGGATGAGGTGATTCTCTGCTTTGATGCCGATGCTGCCGGCATGGCCGCGGCTCTGCGTAATATCGAGCTTTTTGAGAGCAGCGATCTGGAAGCGCGGGTGCTGGTGTTGCCTAAGGGGACGGATCCAGACGAATTCGTCAGCGACGAGGGGGCTGGCCGGTTCCAGGAACTGGCCCAGCAGGCCGTGGATATAGTGGAATATCGGCTGGAGATGCTGTTTCGCCAGCACAGGGAGCAGGGCTCGGGGGCGCTGGCCCGAGCTGCCCGAGATGCAGTGGATGTGCTGCGCCGGGTCCCCGACAGGACGCGTCGGGAGGAGTTTTTGGTGCGGGCGGCTGACCGGTGGGGCCGGGGACAGCCCCAGCGGGCGGCCAGTATGCAGGCGGCCCTGCGCATGGAGATGCAGCGACGAGCCAGCCGCCAGCGAAGCTCATCTGGTCGGCGCAGCGGGCGGTGGGATCGCAGCTTTATCACTGAGACCATTGCGGCCCAGGCCGAGGAGGGCGATCAGGCGTTGGTGGGACTGGAGAGGGAGCTGTTGTGTGCCGCCCTGGAGTCCAGCGAGTGGGCTGAGCAGATCTTCGCGGCAGTTCGTCCCGGGGACTTTCAGGTAGCTGAGCATCGGGTGATTGCCCAGGCCATTGCGGCTTGCTTGGAGTCGGATGAGCAGTATGAGCCGCAGCAGATTCCCCATCAGTTCTCTGAGCAAGAAGGTACTTATCAACTGGCTGGCGAACTTCTGCTGGCTGAGCCTTCCGACGATCTGGACGGAGAACTGTTGGAGGCAGGAGCACGTAAGCTGCGTAAGCACCGTTTGGTCAGCGGGCTGCGCGAAGAGTACGAATTGCAGACCGAAGACGAAACGGGTGCTTCTGAGGAGGAAAGGGTCGAAGACTTTCAGAAACTACAACGGCGGATCTCACAGTTAGTTGAGTGTGGCCAGTTGACCTCTGACCATCCTGACTATCAGAAGTATATGCGTCTGGTGACCAGTTTCCAAGGCAAGGGGCAGTTGGGACTTGTTGGAGATCCTGGCGCGATCGGAACTGAGACAGACAGTCAAATTCCCGGCCGTGTTCGCGACCAGTCAAGTGATGAAGAGCCCAAGGACGAAGGGAGTTGACGTAGTTGCCGGCGGACGAGGCAACACAGATAGCAGATATTGAAGAGGTTCAACGGCTCATCAGCAAGGGGCAGAAGCAGGGCTATCTGACCTATGAGCAGATCCAGGATACCCTTGGTGAGTGTGAGTCTTTGGATACCTCCGATATTGAGGATATCTATCGGCTACTGCACAGGGCTGGAATCAGTGTGGCTGAGGACGAGGAGTCGGCCACCGAGGAAATAGAGGCGGAACTGGAAGAGGAGGAAAAGGAAACTGAGTCGGTACCGGTAGACGACTCGGTGCGGATATACTTGCGCAATATCGGGCGGGTCGCCCTGCTTACCGTTGAAGAAGAGGTCGAGTTGGCCCGTCGCGTCAAGAAGGGCGACGGAGAAATCACTTATGACCGCTTTCGTAATTGTCTGAAGTTCACCCCCAAGTATCCCCGAGACCCAGACCGGGGTTATACCATCACTGTCCGCGGTGGCGAACACGGCATCTATGACATCACGGGCGAGATGATGCCCCGCGACGCTGTCTGGACATTTCGCACGGGTGAGCCTGACTGCCCGCTACGAGTAGCCAATACGCTGCCGGCTGCCAGGGAAGAAGACGTTGAAGTGGACCGTAATATTATTGTCGAGTTTGGTGACTTAGTAGCCGCTGACTCGGTTGGGGATGATCTCATCACCGTAGTTGACGGGCGGGGTCGAACCGTTGAGGGGACAGTTAGCCTGGACAAGGATCGTCCCTGGCGGGTTTGCTTTGAGCCGGCCAAGCCGCTGAAGCACCGCAACCGCTTCACGGTGACCGTTCGGGCCGGTGAGGACGGAGTGAGGACCGAAGACGGCCGCGTTCTGGGCAAGAAGTATAAATGGAAGTTCGCCTCGACACAGGCGAAGGCGGCCCCCCGGCTGGTGGCAACTGACCCGGCCGATGGTGATAAAGAATCTGATATAGCACGGGCAATACGGGTCGACTTCGACCGGCGGCTGGACCCAGCTTCGGTAAATCAGCAGACCATCCATCTGCGCGATGCGATGAACAACCCGGTCAGTGGGGCAGTTGTTTACGATGACGAGCGGCGCCAGGTACGCTTCATACCTGACAAGCCGCTGACGAGACAGATGGTCTACACTCTTAGTATCGACGGCGGGATAGCCGGCGTGAGCGGTTTCTCGCTGCCAGAGTCGGTTGAAATTGATTTTACCACCGCCGATCAGCCTGAGCCGTTGGCCGTCGTAGGCGCTGTTCCCAGCGCTGAGCAGTGCCCCGTGGGGCTCCGCAGGCCCGTAGAGGTCTATCTTAGTCGCCAGCTAATCGCCAGTAGCGTTGACGAATCCAGCCTGAGGGTTCGCGACGAAGAGGCAGTCCAGGCCCTGGCTGAGGCGAACCTGCGTCTGGTTGTAAGCATAGCTCGCAAGTACAGCGGCCGGTCGTCAATGAGCTTTTTGGACTTGATCCAGGAAGGCAATGTTGGCCTGATGCGCGCGGTGGAGAAGTTTGACTACCGCAAGGGCTACAAGTTTAGCACTTATGCTACGTGGTGGATCCGCCAGGCGATTTCCCGAGCTATAGCGGACCAGAGCCGGATTATCCGGGTGCCGGTGCATATGGTGGAGACGATTAATCGTCTGGTCAAGACCTCGCGGGAGCTGCTGCAGCAACTGGGTCGAGAGCCGACCCTTGAGGAAGTCGCCAGTGAGATAGATATGCCTATGGAACGGGTGGCCGAGATCAAGCGCATCGCTCCTAAGCCTCTGTCCCTGGAAGCTCCGGTAGGGGAAGAGGAAGATAGCCACCTGGGCGACTTTGTGCCCGACGACGACGAAGAGACGCCGGTGGACATAGCCTCCAATGTCGCCCTGCGCGAGCAGCTCAACCGGTTGCTTGATCAACTGACCGAACGCGAGCGCGAAGTGCTTAAGCTTCGTTTCGGCTTGGAAGACGGCTATCCCCGCACCCTCGAAGAGGTCGGCCACATCTTCGAGGTTACTCGCGAGCGGATTCGTCAGATCGAGGCGAAGGCCCTCAATAAGCTCCGCCAACCCCAGCTAAATAGGCTTCTGCAAGACTATCTGGCCTAGGCAACCGCCGCCGGTGCTGCCCTGCGCCGGGGGCCCGTTCCCTAGTCAGTGGTCTTTTCTTCTTCACGGGGCCTGGCTGGTTCTTTCCAGTGTCCGATCCACAGCCACAGGCACCCGGCCAGCAGAAGAAATTCCTGCCACAGCGAGGGCCAGTTGCGCGCGGCCGCCTCAGGATCCAGACTGAAGCAGCCGCAGTGGAGGTCTATACCCCGCGCCATCGCCTGAACCAGGCCGGCGATGAAGACTACCGTCAGGCCGCTCAACAGCAAGCCGACAGCCCGCGGCCAGATCCCGACCAGCAAAGCGAGGCCAGCCAGCAGCTCGGTCCACGGCAGCCATATGGCGACTAGGGGTGCCATCGGCTGGGGAATGATGCGGTATCCGTTGATGATGCTGGCAAAATCGTCGGGCTTGAGTATCTTTTCCCAACTGGCGTATATGAAGATGCCGGCAAGGGCAACTCGCAGGACTGTCAACACAGTGCGGTTGTCCAGGATTCTGCGGATGCCGTGGCGGGGCTGAGCCATGGCTGTCACTCCCCACCACTGTTGTCATCGATAGTGGCAACTGGGTAGCCGGCGGCCGCCCAGTCCTCTGGCTCTGCCGCCATCAGATTTAGGTCCTGGTAGCCGCGTTCCCGGAGCCGGTTGGCGACTATGTTTTTGGAGTTGCACCCGGCCTCACAGTAGAGGATAAGAGTTTGATTCTTGTCCACCTGACTGGCAAAATCCGAATAGTGGGTCTTGAAATGGGAAGAGGACAGGTTGAGCGCGCCAGCGATATGCTCACGGGCATAGCTGCCCGGGGGCCGCGTATCAACAATCACGGCTTGCTGGCGCTGGATCAATTGGTGGGCATGTTCCAGAGTGATCTGGCGGGCCTCGGAACCCGGTTGGCTTGAGAGGGAAGCAGACTGCCTGGGCCACACGAAGACGGTATTGAAAATGAACCCTGTGCCCAGAGCCAGCAGAATGAGCACGAATATCCGATTCAGGTCGGTACCAACGTCGGCCTGCCGCCACCAGCCGGCTATCACGGTACGGCGTCTATGCGGGTGATTTTGATTATCGCCGAGTCGCTTCATCTTGGAGGGGTACTTATCCCGACTGCTCCTGCCGAGCGAGGTTGCCGACCTGCTCTACTGCCATTAACGCTGGCCTGGCTGGCAATTGTTCCGCGTGGCAGCGGCTTGCCGGGTTGTTGGTTGGCCTGATTGTTGTGTGAATCCGGAAGAAATTCAGCTTAGGGGTTTACAAAGCCGGTATGATGTGGCATACCATATGTGTAATTGACACATATGGGTCGCTTTTATGGCAGACTGGAGTCCGTGCGGCTTGCCAGGCTGCGGACTTGCTGGTGCCTTCGCTGGATGCTGCCACCCCGAATAGCTTTGAACAGGTCAATCGCCCGGCAAGTTCGATTGATATTGCGCAGATAGTTGAGGGGCTGTGCCAGGCACAACAAGAATGTGTTGCCGATATGTAGCTGGAAGCAATGCTGGTCACAGGCTGCAACGACATTGCAGAAGAGCTGGGAGCGCTGTGTGAGACGATTGATGAGATCGCGTCGGCCAGACGTTCTATATGGTCAGCGGGGACTCATAGCAAGCCACCAGTCTTCCTGTCGTCGCGCAGTGCTGGTAAGCTCGTCTGTTTCATTTAGTGGAGGGTATCTCAGCCTCGGTGCGGATGACTTGGCGGAACTGCGCGAAGGGCTGCGGCCCCAGGTCGCCTTCCTCGCGGCTGCGCACGGCCACCTGTCCCGACTGCTCCTCGCGGTCGCCGACCACCAGCATATACGGTATCTTCATTAGCTCGGCGTCGCGGATTTTGGCTTGTAACGTGGCTGACTCGCGGTCAACTTCCACGCGCAGGTCTTCTTCGCGCAACTGCTCGGCAATCTCGTCAGCGTAGGGAACATTGCGGTCGGTGATCGGCAGGATGCGAATCTGCACGGGAGCCAGCCAGAGCGGGAAGTTGCCCGCACAGTTCTCAATCAGCGCCCCCAGAAAGCGCTCGATGCCGGCCAGCACTACCCGGTGTACCATAACGGGCCGGTGCTCCTGGCCGTCAGGGCCTACGTATGTGATGTCGAAGCGCTCAGGCATATTGAAGTCGCACTGGATAGTTGGGCCGTCCCACAGTCGCCCCAGCGCATCTTTCAGGGCGATATCAATCTTCGGGCCGTAGAAGATGCCCTCCTTGGGAGCTTCATGATAGGGCAGGCCGCATCGCTCCAGTGCGCCTGCCAGCGCCCGTGTGGACTGCTCCCACATCTCATCGGTTCCCATGGCCTTGTCCGGCTTGGTGGCCAGCAGTATTTCGTAGTCGGCGAAGCCGAATGTGCTGAGCATATCCTGGGCGAATTCGATAACCCCCACGATTTCGTCGGTAAGCTGCTCATTGGTGCAGAAGATGTGGGCGTCATCCTGGGTGAAGCCGCGCACGCGCAGCAGGCCGTGCAGCACGCCACTGCGTTCGTGGCGGTAGACCGTGCCCAGCTCAAAGTAGCGAATGGGCAGGTCGCGATAGGAGCGGGTCTCGGAGTTGTATATCAGGATATGCCCGGGGCAGTTCATCGGCTTGATGCCGTAGGACTGGCCCTCGATATCGGTGTAGTACATCGGATAGTCCTGCTGAGCGTGCCCCGAGGTCTCCCAGATTGTGCTCTTGATCAGATGGGGCGTGCGGATGAGCTGGTAGCCACGCTTGAGGTGCTCCTTAATGGTGAAGTCGGTGACCAGTTGGCGCAGCATCGCGCCGTTGGGATGATAGTAGACCAGCCCGGCTCCGGCCTCCTCGAAGAAGCTGAACAGCTTCAGTTCCCGCCCCAGTTTGCGATGGTCGCGCTCTTTGGCCTCCACGATGCGTTTCAGGTGCTCCTCAAGCATTTTCTGGTCAGGATAGGCTGTCCCGTAGATGCGCTGTAACATCGGATTCGACTCATCTCCGCGCCAGTAGGCACCGGCCACCGACAGCAGCTTGAAAGCAGTGATTCTGCCGGTTGCAGGCAAGTGCGGGCCCCGGCACAGGTCAATGAAATCACCGTGTTGGTACAGCGAAATGTTCTGCTCGCCATCTTCCACCAGTTCGTCTATCAGTTCAACCTTATAGGGATTGTCCGTTTGCTGAAAATGAGTCCGTGCCTCAGCGGGGGAGACCTCCTGGCGTGTGAAGGGGAGATCAGCAGCGATGATCTTTTCCATCTCCGCCTCGATGCGGGCGAGGTCGTCTTCGCTGAATGGCTCCTCAACGGCAAAGTCGTAATAGAAACCGTCTTCGATGGGCGGGCCGATGGTCGGCTTGGCCTCCGGGAAGAGCCGAACAACCGCATCGGCCATTACATGCGCCGCTGAGTGCCGGTAGATTTTCAGGCCTTCGGGACTGTCTACAGTCAGGATGGTCAGCTTCGCATCACTATCTATTGGTGTGGATAGGTCAACGGTCTGACCATTGATCCGGGCGGCCACAGCATCACGAGCCAGCCCGGGACCGATCTCCTCGGCAATTTCCGCAGCCGTGGTACCGGCGGCTACCTGCATTGTAGATTCGTCCGGTAGCATGATGGTGATTTGTGCCATAATAGTAGCCTCCACATGGACTGGAACTTGGGGGAGGGGTTATCCTGACGGCGTACAGCTCGGCAATGGAATGACAGGTAGTTCCCCGGGCTTATTCAGACAAGTGGTGGGCGCTGGAGGACTTGAACCTCCGACCTCTACCGTGTCAAGGTAGCGTTCTCCCTCTGAACTAAGCGCCCACGCGACAAGTTTGATTATAGCACAAGCCCTGGAGCGTGTAAAGCGCTGATAGCACCGCCATTCGGGGAGCAAAAGAAAAAGGGACCCGGACAACCGGGTCCCTTTATTGGCTCATTGTGGCGGTAGTTGCCTTCGGTTAGAAGGGAACTACAACACCGGCCACTATCAGCTTGACGTCGGGCAGCCAGTCCACTCTTTCGTTCGTCCAAGATGCGGCCTCCTGCGTGGCGTAGGTCAAAGTAACATCTACGCCGTCAGCGACCGTCTTGGTCATCCGAATCGCCCATAGGGTGTCAAACAGGGGCCCGCTGTCGCCTCGCATGTAGCCCCAGGCACCCATGGTCGCCCACTGAGTCTGATTCCAGTAGGGGCCGTTGCTGTCGAGGCTGTAGTACATCGCCTCAATTGGCATGCCACCAAGCTCGAAATCAAGCTGTCCACCAATGACCTCCACGTTGGGCATCGCCAGCGGATTGCGCAGCCAGCGTTCCCAGGGGATCCACACCTGCCATCGGGTGGCGCCATACATCAGCGCACTGGAGATAGCCGGCTGGTAGTCGTCACCGTAAGGCTCCCAGTAGGGATTGGCGGTGGAGTAGTATGGATTGTAGAAGGGGTCCAGGTCTGCGTAGTATCCCCGCAGAGCCCAGTTGTT
>JAUVZM010000056.1 GCA_030602615.1 bacterium | reverse complement strand
GCCACCCGGCGCAAGCTGCTGGATTTACGCGAAGAGCACAGTGAGGAGCTGCATCGCCTGGAGCTGCGCCAGGCTCGCCAGGACTCGGAGCTAGAGCATATCGTCGAGGAGCTTGAGGAGGTTTACGAACTTACCCCCGAGCAGGCTGTCCAGCAGCAGCCGGAGGACTTTGACCTGAAATCGGCGCGTAGTGAGGCGGCGAAGCTGAAGAGGGAAATCCGCAAGCTGGGCTATGTGAATGTCAGTGCCATTGAGGAATGTGAACGCCTGCAGGACCGGGAGGACTACCTCAGCTCGCAACTGGAGGACCTTCGGCAGGCCCGTGATGATCTGGAGTCAGTCATAGCTGAGATTGATCAGACGGCCAAGGAGACTTTCCTGGCCAGCTTCAAGCAGGTGGCGGAGGCTTTTGATGACCTGTTTAAGTGGCTGTTCGGCGGGGGCAGCACCCGACTGGAGATCACTGACGCGGAGAACCCGCTGGACAGCGGAGTTGAAGTGATAGTGCAGCAGCCGGGGCGGCGTTTTCAGAATCTGATGGCCCTGTCCGGTGGGGAGAAAGCAATGATTGGCCTCGCGCTGCTTTTTGCTATGATCCGGGTTAAGCCCACGCCCTTCTGCTTCCTGGATGAGATTGATGCGGCTCTCGATGGCGCCAACTCCCGGCGATTTGCCGAGATGCTCCAGGACTTTGCCAAGAACTCACAGATCGTCATCATCACACACAATCCGGAGACTATGGAGATTGCCGACCGGCTGCACGGCGTGACTATGGAGCAGCCCGGTATATCCAGACTCATATCCGTAGAGTTAAGCGAAGCGCAGCGGGAAGCCGAACGCTGGGCTGCGACCGAGGCAACGGTGGCGGAGGGACAGCGTGCGGCTGATGACCAGTCCGTGCGGGCCGGCTGAGAGAGAGAATATTGGTAAGCACCCAGGGAACTGTTGACGCGACTTGCTTGAATGATGACCGAAAGACGGCAGCAGGCCCCGAGTGATTTGCGTTTCGTCCGTGTCGTGACACCCTCCACATAGGAAAGGATCTACGAACTTGCTCAAAGGACTCTTTCGGCGCGTGGGAGCAGTATTGGCAGCCCGCGCCGTTGTTGATGACCAACTTCTTGACGAGCTGGAGGCGGCGCTTATCCAGGCCGATGTCAGCGTCCCGGTGGCGGAGGAGATGGTCGGCCGGCTGCGGGAGGCGGCCGACTCTCTCCATATTACCGAGCCATCTGGTTTGCTGGAACTGCTCGCCCAGCACGTCGAGGAGATGCTGGCGCCGTGCGAGGCACCGCTTAATGCCGGCGAGCAGGCGCCGACGGTTTTCCTGATGCTGGGCGTAAATGGCGTGGGTAAGACGACCTGTATCGCTAAGATCGCCCACTGGTATCAGTCGGCGGGCAACAAGGTAATGCTGGTGGCAGCCGATACCTTCCGGGCGGCCGCCGCCGAGCAGTTGTCGGTGTGGGCAGAGCGGGTCGGCTGCGATATCGTCCAGCAGCAGCCCGGTTCGGATCCGGCGGCGGTGGTCTACGACGGGCTGGAGTCTGCTAAGGCCCGCGGACATAACCTGGTGATAATTGATACCGCCGGCCGGTTGCACACCAAGCGCAACCTGATGGAGGAGCTGCGTAAGATGGATCGGGTCATTCAAGGCCAACTCGGGCGGCCCACCGACGAGCGGCTGCTGGTCATTGATGCCACTACCGGCCAAAATGCTATCAGACAAGCCGAGCAGTTCAATGAGGCGTTAGACATAACCGGTTTGATGATCGCCAAGCTGGACGGGACGGCCAAGGGCGGAGTGGTTCTGAGCATCAGCCAGCACCTCGCCCTGCCCATAAAGCTCATCGGGATAGGGGAGAGGCTGGAGGATTTGGGGCTGTTCTCCGCGCACGACTTCGCGGGGCAGATACTGAGCGAGAACGGGGTAGACCGGAGATAGAAGCTCCCATTACAGTCAGTTAGCAGGTAAGATAGTCACCTTCTGCTGGTGAGTTCGCCACATACCCACGGTCTGCACCGCCTCACCATTCCTCTTCTTTGCCGTCACAATCAGCGAAACCTTCCCTGGCCCCGGCTCGGGGGCGGATTCAACAGATCCTGATGTTGGCTGCCAGGGCCGAAACCGGCAAATATAGCAGTGCAGGAAGCCGTTTCCCTCTCCGAATAGCGTGTAGGGTTCGATTCCCTCGATCAGTGACTCCGAGCGAAATCTCCCTTCGTTAGCCAGGAGTTTAATGGTGATGGTCCATTCGGCGTTGGTCAAGCGAGGCCCCGGGGAGTCGCTGAGGAATACGTGAGCCCGACACTCCTCGCCCACACGGAAAGTCTCGGGGAAGTACTCGGTCCGGACAGCGATCTCTTGTTTGTCTCCAACCCAACAGGTGCAGATACGGTTGAACGGCATCGGCTGCTCTTCGTCGCTGATTTCACCCAGCACACCTGCCTCGTCGAGTGCGACTAGCAGGCGCGCCGCCGAGGGAGCCGCCTCATCAGAGGAACTATCTCGAATATGCAGCCAAGAAGACTCTAGGGGTATGACGATGTTTGGCTTGGGCGCAAGCTCCAAGCCAGGCACAGCATTGAAGTAACCAGCATAGATCAGGCCGTCCGCGTCCCGGACCTCAAATCCGGGGGTCGCAGACCAGTGGGTGCCGAGCCACGTGGTCAAGTCCATGGCACGACTGCGCTCAAGCTCGAACAGTTGGTGTTCCCAATCGAAGCGCACGATGTCCGCGACGGTGAAGAGCACTTTGCCGGTTTCCTCGTCAACCCAGGAAAGCTCCACCGGCGCTGTCTGCCCGCCCTGCTCTTGGCCGGGGGGCTCGCAAAGCAATCCAGCACTAGCTAGCACGAAGGCACCCAGACCAAAGATTGCAACGAGCTTCCACCACATGACAATCTCCTCCTCTCAACGTACGAAGCACAGAACTTGTTCCGTCTGATATCACGCCTGCGGGGCTTGTTCTATTTGTATGCCCTGGAGCTGTACATTGGTGGAGGCTTCGGCGCTGGAGATACGGATAGTGTGCCAGCCGGGGACCTGGGTTGAGATGGTCAGGTGGTCCGGGCTAATCAGCGTTTTTCCCGCCAGAGTAATTTGCAGGGTGACGCTTGCGCCCGACGGGTCAGCCCGGCAGCTTACCTGCCACATTCCGGCGGGCAGGTAGACGGGCACCGCTACGCTATCTCCGGCGGCCAGCGAGATTTCCTCGCGGCGTACCGGCCCTTCCCGAGGTGATGCGGAGAGCGTGCTTTGCTCCAGGTCTAAGGCGCCGGCGCTGATGCGCAGCGGCTGCTGGCGCAGATAGTCCGCGACGATCTGCTGGTAAGCAGCGAGAAAGTCAGCGGGCTGGGGATTCTCTCCGGGAGTGTTGTCAAAGACCTGGGCCAGGAATTGGGGCCCATGAGCCGCCAATACCCACAGGCAGGAGCCAGCGAAATAGTCCATAGCCTGCGCAGATCTGGCCGCCAGCAATGGCGAGTTAGGCCCTTCGCGCAGCCACAGATCCAGGGCTGAGCGGCACTGGTCGTCCAGGAAGTTGACCATCTTGGCGGCATCGCCAGCAATCACTGCCTGCAGGGCCTGGACAGTCTCATCGGCTGGCCACAGCTTTTCGGTGACCAGCTCGGCCTCGGCGGCCAGCCATTGCAGAAACAGTCGCTCACCCAGCCGGCCATTAGCCAGCTTCTCAGGTTCATCAAACTGCCCGGCTGCCGGCAGCAGGTAGTGTCCCAGCTCGTGAGCGACCTCGCGCGCCCACTCAGCGGCGGTGCGGGGCTGGCCGATGTCGTAGAAATAGATATTGTCCTGGTACAGTTCCGCGCCGGCCGGTCCCATCTCGCAAAGATAGACGTGCACCAGCCCCTCTTCATCCCCTATCGGGGGCCGGTTCAAGTAAGCTGTGGCATAGCTGGAGAAACGCAGCAGCAGGTGCGTGATGATCTGGGCCAGCTTGGAGTAGTCGTTGTCTGATTGGCTGATGGTGCGCGAGGGATATTGCACCACGAAGCGCAGGTCCAGCCGCCGGGAGTTGGGGCGCTTGACCAGCCCGTAGCAGACGCGGTTGACCGTGGCATATATCGGTGAATCACTGCCGGTGCTGGGAATACGCACCTTTACGGCGGGATCGGTGCGGCCCATCTCCTCGGGGAATACCAGCGAGGTGGTGTAGGCAAAGTCATGTCGGACTACGGCCCCGGGCTGGTCTTGATTTGGCAGCCTGGTCTGACAGGTATCCACCACTGCGGCGATGGGACTAAATTTGAGATAGTCAAGCTTGAGCCAGCGGGGAAAGTGAGCCTCGTAGAAAAGATGGCGCATATGAGTTTGCGTAAAGCCATGATTTGGCGCCAGCTCCAGGGCATGTCCGTAGCTATCAACAGCGTGCTCGACCTGATCGTCTAGCTCGTGGAGATAGCCGAGATTGGCATAAGTCTCCGCATAGGTTGGGTCAGCCTTCAATGCCGCCTGGAGCGTGGCGCGGGCCTCTTCGTACTTCAGTTGCTCGATCAGTTGCTGGGCCTCTTCGACCAGAGTCACTGCCTCTGTGCGGTCGCTGAAGGCTGAGGTGGGCACCAGCCCTAACAGGGCCCCCGCCAGCATAATCGCCGCCCAGCGCCAGGCTGTAGTGATGTGGTGGGATATTGTATGGTTGTAATCGCTTGAGGAGCCATTCATTGGTGACACTCAATCCGGTTGCGCAGTTGGTCGGCCAGTTCATAGTTTGCTGCATCGAGCAGAGCATGGACTACGAAGATCTTGTTAGTCGCTTCGCAATGCCAGGTGTGGCCCAGCAACCTTTGGGGGGCTTGTCGGCCGATTAGGTGGAGTGCGAACCGCTTGACGCCCTGCAGGGGTGGCATACGGGTGCCGGCGAAGGCTACCGCCTCGTGCCCCCGAAATCGGGTCTCGTCGGATGTCGGTTTGTAGCGGCTTAGCTCCTTACCCAATTCTCGCTGAAGCCACTGGTCCAGCGTTTGGTCCCGCAGGAGGGTGTCGGCCATTCCCCAGCGGCCCACTTCGATGGTTTCGGTGTCCCGGGTGAAAGAAAACTTCAGCAGAGCCGAGTACATCTGCTGCCCGGTGAGGGTAAAGTCCTCGGGGATCTGGCAGACAAAGCCGTAGGCCGCCCAGGTTGTCCAGCTGTCGGTGGGGTGGTCAGTTATGCTGCTGATTACACGCTGCGCAGTATCGAGCAGATCATCCTCCTTGGGCCGACCGAGGACCTGGGCGATGACGGTCTGCTCGTATTGCTTACAGACCCAGACCGCACCATACGCCTGCTGTTGCTGGGTGTGCCAGGCGAAGGTAGTCAGGCTGTCTTTTTTCATCTGACGCTTGCTGACGACGCGGATATCGCGGTCAACCGAAAACTGGTCGTCGTCGGCTTTGTGCCCCTTTTTGACCGTCTGCAGATACTTGTCCACTGTCTGCTCAAGGTCCACAAAGCCCGGCGAAACCACCCACTTGATCTCCAGCCGGGCCATATCGCGATCATCAATACGCAGATATCCTTGTTTTTCGTCGACTGATATTGAAGCAAGCGCCCAGTCCTGCGGGACCCGAACTGTAATCCCCGCCCAACCGATCAGGCGTTGAGTCTTATCGTTATCGCTCATTGTTGGCCCGGTATTCGAGACTTGTGGCTAGAAGGCTATCTTTCGCTTGCGCATATAGATGTTCTGGAGGATCCCGACGGCCAAGCAATTGACAATCATGCTGCTGCCGCCGTAGCTCACAAATGGCAGGGTCATACCTTTGACTGGTGCCAGCCCCAGCGTCATACCCACGTTGGCGGTAATGTGGATGAGAAACATGGCGGCGATGCCTCCGGCCACCAGCCGTCCGAACCTGTCTTTAGCCTCCCAGCATATGGCCAGGCTGCGCCACAGCAACACAGCCAGGAGTCCCAGCAGGGCAAGACAGCCGGCGAAGCCCCATTCTTCGCCCACAACCGTGAAAACGAAGTCTTTTTCCTGATAGGGAATGAAGTGCAGTCGGCTTTGGGTGCCCTGGAAGAGACCCTTGCCCAGGAGATGTCCGGAGCCAATGGCGATCAGTGATTGGCGAATCTGCCAGCCAGCCCCCTGGGGGTCTTCGTCGGGGTGCAGGAAGGCGGTCAGCCGCTCTTTGTGATAGTCACGAATCACCCCCGTGCTCCAGGCGACGGCAAAGAGCATAACGAAGGCAAATGCGACGGCGCCAAGCTGTGTGAGCCTGGCGCCGGCCAGAAAGACAACAAAGAACCAGATGAAGACCAGCACTACTGGCGTGCCCAGATCCGGCTGTCGGAATATCAACGCAGCCGGTACTATGACATAGGCTAACGACCGTGCCACCGTGTGGAGTGTCCCCAATTGCTCGGAGGTGCAGGTGGCCAGATATGCACCCAGCATTAGGATTATGGCCAGCTTAGTCAGCTCGCTTGGCTGGACGGTAATTGGTCCTATCGCCAGCCAGCGGGCACTACCGTGGGCAGTCTGGCCGATGGCAAGAACCAGCAGGAGCAAGCCCAGGACCAGTCCGTAGAAGAGGAGACTGAGGCTGGCTATGCGGCTGTAGTCCACCATTATGATCAGCCCCATCACCAGCAGGCCCAGGCCAATCCAGATCAACTGGAGCGTCACCGTACTGGCCGGCGGCTCGTCGGCCATGGCCAGTTGCGCCTGGGTGCAACTGTATATCATCAGGGCCCCATAGGCGCATAGCAGCAGCACTGCTACCAACAGGACAAAATCAGTTCGCGCCAGCAATCGCATCTGCATGGTTACTCACTTCAGTTTAGTATAGCAGAAACTGGCGGAGACGCGAAGGTTTGTCAATCTTGACAAAGCGGGTATACATAGTGACAAGACTGTGATTTTGTGCAAATGGTGGCTGTCTGGGCGGTGAAAACTTTGCTTCTCTTCGCAAGTGACTGGGGCTGGTGGGGGGTGGAAGCCAGTTCGCGCGGAATTGTCCAGGTCGTGCTACCCCAGCGCAGCCCCCACCAGGTCCGCAAGCAGTTGGGCAGTGTGGAAAGCTCGGCCAGTCTGCTGGCCGAGGAGGCCGCCGGGCAGATCCAGGAATATCTGTATGGCCGGCGCCAGCGCTTGACCGTACCGGTTGATTTGGAACTTTTCTCGGGCTTTGCGCGTCATATACTTGAGGCCTGTGCTCAGATTGCCTACGGGGAGACGGTCAGTTACTCCGAGCTGGCCCGGCGGGCTGGCAAGGAAGGAGCCGCGCGGGCGACAGGGCAGGCCCTGGGGGCTAATCCAGTACCGATACTGGTGCCGTGCCACCGGATAATCGGCGCCGACGGCAGCCTTGGCGGCTTCTCGGGAGGATTGGAGATGAAGCGTCGGCTGCTGGAACTCGAGGGCAGGTGGCCGCTGGCGGAGGCAGACTCTGGTTGAGCCAGTTGACTTCTGTGCGCAGTTGTTGTACAATTGGGTATAATAGTTGTAGTATGTTCGTAGCTTCCCAAGGATCGACAGGAGTGGCGCTAAGGTATAGGGCTAGTTCCGGCCAGTCTGAAGTGGCTGGCTAGCCGATGTGGTGATTGTGCAGTACATAATGCAGCATAATTTGAGCGACCCGCCCCATCTCCAGGAGGGAGAGTAATGCTAACACGGCACCGCTCTTTTGCTATCCTCGTCACAGTTCTGATTCTCGCGGCGAGCTTCATCCTCGTAATCACGCCGCGCGCATATGCACAGGAGCCCACCGTCAGCGTCGCTGCTTTTCCGCAGGAGGCAACCGCCAACTCACAGCGCTGGTTCCGAGCCGTGATCACGTGGCCCGAGAACACCATCATTGATGGGGTTTACTTTAACGGCTATGGCTTTACTCTCAGTACTAAGGTGGGCGGGCCGAGCCTCAAGACGTACGCAAGCGCACTGTCGGGGAACCTGCTGAACCTGTTTGACTGGTCTCAGGGTCTAGATATACGCTTGACCGTGGTAGAGACGCCGACCAAGATCTATTACGTCTCTGACGAGGGAGTGGGGTCAGGCGGGCTTGCTGGCTTGCTGCTCACCATTACCAGTGGCCTGGGCGATGGTAACACGTATGACATCGTGGGCAATGACATTGACGGTGGCGGCACCTATCTCACTCTGGCTGGGGGCACGCCACTGGACGATGAGGTGTGCGCGGACCTGGAGGTACTAAGCAGCCCTTCTGATACCAGAGTCTACTACGATCCTATTCCGGCGGTCAGCTATTATCCCAGCGGTACACTGGGAGGGTTTATACTAAGGTTTACCGAGGGCGAGGCGGCCGGCCAGGAGTTTGAGATAGCCGACAACGGCTGGGATGGTTCCGGTCGCTACATAGAGATAACCGACGATCCGACATTCCCTGACGAGCTAATGCAGGAGGGCGACGTTGATAGCATTGCTTCCACGACCAAGTTCTATTACAGTGGCGTCAGTTTCGATGCAGGCGACCTGGTGGGCTATACGCTCGTCATTACCAGCGGCACGGCTGATGGCGACGAGCGCGAAATCTCGGGTAATGGCAGCGATGGTGGAGGCGACTATATCGAGACCACGACCAATCTGCCGGCGGGCTTTGCCGCCGCCGACACCTTCGCCATAAAGGACATAATGCACGTCTGTGATACAGCCACCGCGTCCGATCCGCTTGGCCTGATGGACAGGCCCTGGTACTTCGGGGTCGTTGTCGAGTATCCCGCGCCCTACTATATGGTTGTTACTGTGGGACCGTTTTGCCACTACTATTGGGAGTGGCTGCTTGGGCAGCTCCCGACGACAGGTTTCAGTTCCCCCGAAAACTACGATTTCAGTGTGCCCTGGCACACTGAGGACAATGAGGGCGAGGTCACCGATTCGGGCACCGTCACCACTAAGGGCACCCACCTTACCCAGCCACTGGCGATACGGTGGCCGGCACCGGCCAATGCGGAATTAGGGTACATTACTGATGACGTGATCTGGAGCTCAGGCGAGTTGCCGGCCTGGTACTCCGGCGAGGCAGTCGGCGTAGACCCGCTGGTCACCGAGGACTCGGCGCCCGGGGGGGTCACCGATCCCGATAACGGTTCCGGCAGCGACCTGTACACTTTTCGCATCAAGTATTTCAGCGGCTATTGGCTGTGGAATGAGCTACCGCTGCGATGGCGGGGGCAGCACTTTGTAAACCAGGAGCGTCACTTCGTTGACTTTGACTATTTCGCCCACACGGCAATTGACTCCTATGGTACGACCATTGACCACTCGCGCAAGGGTGTTCGGCCTGATGACATTGAAGGTGGCGGTCTAGTCTCATATGACCCTTGGATCTATAACGGGCGCTCTGACAATCGCCAAGACCGGATCGGTGATTCCCCGTATCTCCGTATCGGTAGCGAGATGCCCGAGGCGATTCTCATCGTGGACCGTGTCTACAACGAACCAATGTTCATGGATCGGGAAAGCGGGACGAGTTATGACACCGGTATCGTCTACAGGTATCTACACCGTCCCACTAACTATTTGCAGCTTCTGAACAACATCTTTACGCTGCAGTACGACCAGCCGGGCTTCGATGCGTGGGATACTGCCTTCACCTTCATGACCGGCAGGCCCACTTCCAACGGCTATGTGACCATGCGGGCGGGCGGGCACCGCTACGAATTCCTCACTACGCGGGACTTCGATCCACCCGTGAAGGCCATCATTGACGAGTTTGGCGCCGGGCGGAAGATCGGGCCGTGTGCCGTAGTGCTGCGCAGCCGCCCTGGCGATGCCCTGGAAGTAATTCACGTGGTTAACGACGAATGGTTTGACAGTGAGCAGGTCCACAGCGAGTTCATCGACACGTGGTACGAGGACTGGGTCTCGGGCGGGTACGGCTATCCCTACGATAGCCAGGACCCCGATCTGTATCCAAAGCTTGACCCGGTCCTGACGGCACATCCGTACTTCCAGCAGCCGGGGCTACTGACCGATCCCGAGCAGGGCTTCCCGACGCCCTGGCAAGAGTTGTTGGATATCGGGCCAAACCTGCTGGGGGCGCTGGACAACCTCTTTAATCCGTTGCCCAGCACCTTGGCGCCGGGGGGCGAGCCGTGGGGCGACATAATCGGCCCGACAATGAACGTCATCGAGGGAGGCTACGGTGCCGGCCAGGATTCTGCGCTGCGCTTTACCAATCAGGATACCATCCTGCCCAACTACGTCAACATCTGGCCCGACACTACACCTTATGATCCTGATCTAAGCCAGCCCTCAACGTTCCGCGGGGGCAAGTGGCAGACTGACACGACCTTCTTCTTCCGGATCAACTACTGGCAGTCGGACAACCTGACTCCCACCTCCATGCAGCTATGGCTCCGCAAGACCGACGAAGGCGGTACTCCTATAGGCGACTGGACCAGGAAGGCGATGGCCAAGGTCTATCCGACCGACAGTACCTATACCGACGGCGTTCTGTATTACTATGAGTGGGATGCTGCCGACCTGCCCAGCGGAGGCGGGGTCGGCGACTACCAGTATTCCTTCCGGGCCAGCGATGGCACGCACATCGTGATCTATCCGAACCGGCCCGCTGATGACCCGGGCTACATCGGCGTGCCGCCGGGTGACAACGATTATTATTGGTTCCGGGTCAACACGGCACCCGAATTGAGTGATGAGTTGATCACGCCGTTGGTAACAACGGCGGCCGAGCCGCCGCAGGGCGACTTCCGCTGGGATATTACCTACACCGACGACGACGGCGAGGTGCGCAACGCCGGTCGCCTGGGCGACCGGCCGTTCAAGAGCATCCTGTGGATAGACCTGTTCGGCGATGTCGAAGGCCAGGCCGAAGTTGTCTCGGTGGCCCTCAATGTCATCACTTACGAAGTGGACGGCGGCAGCGGTACCCCGTATGCGGCTAGCTCGCTCGTGGGCATGCAGGTGTTAATGGAGACCGGCTCGGCAGAGGGAGACCAGTTTGCTATCACCGCCAACACTGTGGCTGGGAGCCAGGGGACGATCACCTGTACCGGTCTGAGCGGCGTCGCGGCGACAGATCAGTTCGACATAGTAGACTGGTTCGTTGCAGAGATGGATGAGACCAATCCAGCGGACATTAACCACCGTGACGGGAAGCAGTACGATATTGACACTGCCAGGCTGGGGTTCCAGTTGACCCCGGGCACTCACCTGTACTACTACGAGTACTGGGATAACTGGGCCTACTGGATAGACTGGCAGCAGTACTTCATGACCTCGGATCCCGATCCGATTGACCAGAAAGTCGAAGGGGAAATGGTCCGGCTGCCGGCGACGGGATACTTTGAGACCCCCTACTCGGCGCCACCGGTGCCGGTCTATTCCATATCGGGCACGGTGTACGACACTGATGGCACGACGCCGCTGGAGGGTGCTACGCTCAAGTGTTATGATGGCCTGTTCGTAGACCCCGGTGACCTGGTGGACGAGCAGACTACTGGCGTCAGCGGCACCTATGAATTCGAGGACCTCCCTGACGACGATTATCGCGTCATACCGAGCTACGACTCAGAATTCTTCGATCCTACCCAGACAGATCGGACGGTGTCGGGGGCGGACGAGACCGGTGTGGACTTCGAACTGGTAGCGACCTACTCGATATCGGGCACGGTGTATGACACCGATGGCACAACCCCGCTGGAGGGTGCCACCCTCAAGTGTTATCGTACCCCCTACGGGGATCCCGCTGACCTGGTTGACGAGCAGGATAGCGACGCGGATGGCGAATACGAATTCGAAGGCCTGGTCGACGACGACTACCGCGTGATCCCAAGCTACGGTGGCTATGACTTCGATCCCACTCAGACAGATCGGACGGTGTCAGGGGCGGACGAGACCGGCGTGGACTTCGAGATGGAACCCGGTGACTGGAGCATATCTGGAACCATTCTCGACACCGGCAGTAACCCCGTTGAGGATGTCACCGTTAGCACAACCGGTGCCTCGAACGAAACTAATGCTTCCGGTTACTACATACTGGGCAATCTGCCCGATGACGACTATACCCTGACGGCGACCGCGGCGGTCGGGGAGTACTACACCTTCGCGCCGGATAGCTGGAGCCAGCCGGTCACAATTTCCGGTGCTGACGAGACGGACATCGACTTCGAAGCCACGGAACAGACCTTCAGCGTGAGCGGGACAGTCCTTGACTACGAGGACAATCCCATAAGCGGCATCGTGGTCACTGATGGGACCAACTCAGATACCACGATTGGCGATGGGACCTATACGATCACTGGTGTATCAGCGGGGCTGGTTACGATCACGGCTCAGCCGGGCGGGGGCTTTGTGTTCGTGCCCCAGAATCAAGATGTCACCGTGCCGGCGCCGGGGCCCAGTGATGTAACGGATGTTGACTTCACTGGTTATGCCGGGGTCGGGCACAGCTATTCAGCCGGTCTGCATCTTACCGGCGTGCCGCTCTATCCTATTGAAGGTTATGCGGAGGATGTCTTCCTGACCTCCGACATCTGGTGGTGGCATCCCAGCGGCATGGCCTACATCGGCACTGGCCACCCCGATGCCGCCTCGCTGCTGCAGGTTTTGCCGGGCACAGGCTTCTTTGTCAGGTACACCAGCGCCACCGACATTAACGTGGCGGGTACTACAGTACCCACTGGCGTGCCGTTCGTGAAGAATCTGGGGCCAGCCTGGAATATGATCGCCAATCCATTTGACGGCTATGAATTACCCATAGCCAACATACAGCCTGACACCGGCCAGCAGATTCTGCCGTTCGCTTACATCTACGATTCATCGAGCGGCTCCTACCTGGTGGTCACCGATCAGCCGGGCATCGGCGTGGTCCGCGACTACATAGACGAGTGGGAGGGCGCATGGCTGTATGCCTGCACACCCACCAACTTCACCATCGCTATGACTGCCGGGCCGGCAATTACCGCAGCCGCTGCTGAAGATGCGGTAAGCCTGCAGGCACTTGACACCGGCCAGTCAGGCTGGGTGGTACCGGTGTTGGCCCACGTGGGTAACCGCAGCGACCTGATTGGTGCGATTGGCGTCAGCAGCATTGAGCCCTACAGCCTGCCGAATCCGCCGGCGGCGCTGAACAGCGTAGACCTCTACTTCGTGGGTGACGGCGGTAGCCAGTTGGCTCAGTCAGTTGTTTCCCCGACTGGTGATACGGCTAGCTGGGAGTTTGTAGTTGCTACCGACATCCCGGATAGCGATGTGGAGGTAGCTCTGCCCGACCTGAGCCAGCTTCCCAATGATCTGGCGGTGACTCTGACTGATCTTGATGCTGATCGGGCTGTCTACGCTCGGACAATGCCCAGCTACAGCTTCCGTAGCGGTGAGAATGGTGCTGTCCGCCACTTCCGCATTGAGGTCGAGCCCAAGCAGGCTGGCGGGCTGGCGATTACCACGGCGGCAGCGCAGCCCGGTGGGTCCGGTGCGGTGATAACCTATGGCGTCAGCCAGGCGTGCAGCGTCACCGTGGAAGTTATGAATATCTCCGGGCAGGTTATCAAGACACTGGCCGCTGATGAAGTAGCCGCCGCAGGTACTCATACGTTATCGTGGAACCTGCGCAGCAACAGCGGTACAGTGGTGCCACGGGGGATGTACCTGGTGAGGATAGATGCTGCGGCTGAGAACGGGCAGCGCACCAGCAGGCTGTGTCAACTGAGCGTAAATAGATGATTGCGGTACGACTGCCGAGCCATACTTGATCCAAGAGGGAGTATCGGTCAATGCATAACAGCAAACAGTGGACCATTGTGGTTGTCATCGCAACAGTTGCCCTGACTGGGTGGTTGATCACTGGCTGTGGTGGTGGAGGAGGGGGCGGGTCGGCGACCGGTGTCAGTGGTAGCATTGTGCTCATGGATACCATTCCCCCCGAGCCTGCTGGCGGGGTAACCGTCACCGTTGGTGGGCAGCAATCCGTGTCTGATGGTGACGGTAGCTTTACTGTCACCGGTGTGCCTGCGGGTCTCTGGGAAGTTGTCGCGACGTCCGGTTTGTGGTTTCAGGTGCTCGAGCCGCCCGAGGTGGTGGTCGTGGCAGATCAGGTTACGGCTCTGGGCGCTCCAATACTTATGAGCAGCTTTGGTCCTCCTCCCCCTCCGGATCCGTAGATAGACAGTAGGAGCATCTGTCCACAATAAGCAATAGGGCGCCGCCCGTAAACTGGGCGGCGCTTGCGTGTGATGTGAGCGAAGGTGGCATAGTTCACAGACCCGGCGGGCTAGCACAGTCGCTCTTCTGGGTGGGAATAACGGCCAGATTGTCTGGAGCAGCGTTGCGCGCATCAGCGAATCTGTGCTAAACTATGGGGCAAGGTGAGCAGAGC
>JAUVZM010000050.1 GCA_030602615.1 bacterium | reverse complement strand
CCCACCGCCGAGTAGCCATACTCGCCTATTAGCTCGTCTCCCCAACCTGCCACCAGGTCAGCCATCTGCTCATAGACCAGTTTCCCGCTATCACTCAGCCGCAGGTCCTGCAGCTCGCCGGACGAGGGGTTCGAGGTCTTGGTCAGCACAAACAGTCCGCGCGCTTCTGCCGCAGCAGTCTTGACGAAGGGGATCACCCCGTCGCTGCCCAGGTAAGGATTGACGGTGATGGCGTCTACCGGTGCGTCATCGCGCAGATAGGCCCGGGCGTAGGCGTCGGCGATCGAGCCGATGTCGTTGCGCTTGGCGTCAAGAATCACTAGCAATCCGGCCTGCTTTGCATAGCGCATCACCTCCCACAAGGTCGGCGAAGCTTCCTGCTGCAAGGCCTCGAAGTAAGCCGCCTGGGGCTTCACGGCGGCGCAATGCTCCGCGACAGCATCAATAATCGCGCAGCAGAATCGCTCCACTGCCTGCGGCGGCGGATGGTCTTCGAGCAGGAACTGGGGCAGCCGGGCCAGATTGGGGTCCAGTCCGACACAGACACGGCTGCCCTTGTCCAGGACAGCCGCAGCTAATCTATCAGCGAAGTTGCTATTTCTCACGGTTACCTCCGCATAGTTGGATTTGGGTTGATTATAGCCTGCCAAACTGGCCTTCGTCAATGTGCACTGCCCACAGAGTCTCACTCATTCACAGCCGACTCCTGCACCTGCTGCATTGCGCCCAGGGCCTGATAGGTGGTTTGGACACCGTCCCGGGTTATTGTTACGATTGAGTGGCCTTGCGGACTGCCATCGAGGCAGGGGCCAGCCCACCAGGCGCCTGACAGCGCGCCGCCCATATATTGCGTATATGCGC
The DNA here is from genome assembly GCA_030602615.1 of bacterium. Taxonomy (GTDB): domain Bacteria; phylum Armatimonadota; class Zipacnadia; order Zipacnadales; family Zipacnadaceae; genus JALGTD01. Next base: position 16,543 of record JAUVZM010000050.1, on the reverse strand, counting down.
CCACCTGGCTCTGCTTGACGGCGTGATCGTGTCCGTGAAAGATAGCACGGACTGGGTGCTCTGCGAGGATTTCCAAAAGCTGATCCAGATTGGCCAGCTCTGCAGCGGGTTGGTGGATGAAGACGATGACCAGTTGATTCGCCGGGACCGCGGCCATATCCTGCCGCAGCCAGGCCAGGCAGTCCGGAGGCATCGCACAGTGATATCCGACCCCGTTGCCGTCCAGCTCTGTGCCATTGATGGCGACGAGGTGATGCCCGGCGTAGTCCAGTGAATAGTATGCCGGCCCGACCATGCGTTCGTAGCCTGTGGTGCCGAAGCTGGGATTCCCCCGCGGAAAATCGGGATTGCTGAAGCCGGGATGGTCGTGGTTGCCGGGCACGGGCAGCAGAGGGCCGAGCAGCCCACTCATGGCCTCATTGTAGATGCCGAAAAGCTCGGCGGCACGTCGGGGATCACCCAACTCCGTGCTGTCCATAACCATGTCGCCGGTATCCACCACAAAGACCGGCGCCGGCTCCATCGCGGCCACTTCCTCCACAAACTGACGGACCTTGACCGCCGTTGACCGCAGAATATGAATGTCGGTTACATGGACGAAGGTGAACGGCACCTGCTGTACGACAGAGCGCAGCGGGAAGTGGACGATCTTGCTGGGCAGGCGCAGGCCCTTCAACCGGACGAACCAGCGGCCGTCAGTTGGCCAGTAGCCGGAGGGGACCGTAAGTCTGAGAATGATGAAGTCGGCGTCAGAAGATAGTCGGTAACGCCCGTAGCTGTCGGTGGTCACGATCTGATGACCGTCACTGACCGCAATGCCCTCCAGGCGCGCTTCGCCGGGATCGGGATGATTGTCCAAGTTGCTGTCAACAAACACCACGCCGCTGATCTGGCTGGCGCATAGCTGCGCCGGTACTGCTGTGAGAACAACTATTCCCAGTACAACAATTGTCAGGCCTCTACCACTGATAAAGCGCATAGCACTCCTCCTTCATCTGGGGCACGTTCATCATACCGACTCGGTCCGAAGCTAAGCAGGGCATCACATAGGGCCCCTCCGGAATGACTGCTACGGTAGCGTTGGGCCCGTGTTCGGTCAGCGCCCGCTCTATTCCCGCCTCGACGCTGTCTATTGGCTCGACAAAAAGCTGGTGCTGCTGGGCAGGGGGGATGCCGGTCGAGTAGTTGTAGATCTTCCGCTGGCGCAGCACCTTCTCGAGCTGGTGCAGCGCCCACTGGTCAATATGATTCTCACCCGTGGCCAGGGCATATTCGACGTACTCGTGCGGGTCATCCACACTCAGCATCAGCTCGGTGTATTCTTCATTGCCGATACCCTCGGCGTTCTCCTGGCAGATGATGATCGTGCCGCCGCGCCGCGTGATCTGCGCACCGCCCGTCGCAGCCTTGATAGCCTGGTAGAAGGTCAGGTCCAGCGGATAGCCGGCATTGGAGGTAATGGTGATGTCCACTGGCTCATCGAGGGCGATCTTGGACTGGTGCTCGGCCTGAGCCATGGCGGCGAACGGGGCTTCTGCCAGATGCCCGCAGAATATGCCGGTCAGCTCCCGCTGCTCGTTGAGGGTGCAGTTAACCGTGAAGTCAGCACCTCCGGCCAGCCGCGCGACGTGCCAGGCCTCGGCGTCCGCCGGATTGGTGCCAATATTGCCGGTGATGGCGGCGGCATCTTCAATGATCCGGGGGCTATGAAACCCCAAAATAGTATCGGTCGCTGCCAGGCCCGGGCAGATTGCTTTGCGACCGCCCGAATAACCGGCAAACAGGTGAGGCTCGATTAAAGAGACCAAAATACGCAGGTCCGCCTCGACATACCGGCGGTCTATCAATACGGGTATCCCCCCCGGGGTTGTGCCCAGGTCCACCTGGGAGGCTCGATCCCGGGCCTGGTGGCTCTCGACGCGATAATTGGCCGCAATTTCTCGCCCCAGCATTGCCACCACTTCTGCCTCGGTGGCTTCCCGATGCAGTCCGGTTGCCACCAGGATCAGAATATCCTCGCGCCCCAGCCCGGCGCTTTCCAGTATCGCCAGGAGGGGGGCGACCAGCAGTTCATTGGGCACCGGCCGGGTGATGTCGGATATCACAATGCACCCGTTGCTGCGCCCGGCAGCCAACTCAGCCAGCGGCGGGGTGCCTATTGGGTCCTGCAGGCCCTGCGCAAGTTGCTTGTCCGGATCGGTTAGTTGGGGAACTGGATTGAGGTGCAGGACCTGAGTGTTAATGTCGTCGGGCAGCTCTACATCAAGGCCCTGTCGCCCGTACCTCATCTTGACTGTCATCAATAAATCCTCGTCAGCCGTGCTCAACTGTGGCGTTCATTCTAGCTTCACCACGACCGGCTGTCAATGGATTCAAATGGCGCTACCCGAGGAAGGGCGCCTTCGGTGTAGTAGCGAAAGGGCGGGCAGACGATCCTTTGCAGGAGGGATAATATGAAATTCAACACCGAGTATCTGTGGTTCAATACCGACCAGAAACGCGACTACATAAACATTACCACAGAGGTGGCCGATGCGGTCGCCGAAAGTGGGGTAGAGGAGGGGATGGTGCTGGTATCGGCGATGCACATCACCGCCGGGGTCTACGTCAACGATGCTGAGTCCGGGCTGATTCAGGACATTGACGATTGGCTGGAGGAGTTGGCCCCGTTTGATCCGAACTATCGCCACCACCGTACCGGCGAGACCAATGGCGACGCCCACCTGAAGAGTCTGCTTGTGCACCACGAGGTCATCGTCCCGATCACCGAGGGACAGCTTGACCTGGGCCCGTGGCAGCAGATCTACTACGCTGAGTTCGATGGCCGGCGCCGCAAGCGCGTGATCATCAAGGTGATGGGCGAGTAGCTCGACCGGCCCCAGGCTAATTGCCGGCTGTGGCTGCTGCGAGGGCGGGCCTGCGCCGCTCGACGACAGGTTCAGTTGAACGGCTGGCTGCTACGGCATATTCGAAGCACCGACTGCACAGCACCTGGCAGTTGCCGATTATTCCCGGCCCGGTAGGCTCTATGTGGACAGCCCGCCAGCCGTCACGGGCAGGCTCGTCCTGCGCCGGCCAGCGCAGAATCTGTCGGCACCGCCCTTCGTCATCGCTGCGATGCGGGCAGTCCGGATCACTGCACTGACAACGGTGCTGGCTCAGGTCGTAGGCCGCGCGAATCACTGTGTGCGAAAATTCGTGTTGCATACTGTATTCCCTTACTTCAAGGTAACCTATGTATACCCTAAAGTCCAGGTAAGCTAAACGTACCGTGAAGGGCCTAGCAGGTGAGATGACAAAGGGGGGAATGAAGACTACTACACAGGTAGGAGCGACATTTCAACCGCCGTAGCTTGCCCGTCCGTCATAGCTTTAGCGACGGCGGATGTCCTGAGCTTGTCGAAGGGCTTGACCGCCCTGCCTGCTACCGCTATAATTTCCTCACTTGCATCCATCGTGCTCTGCTGGAGGAATCCCTTATGCTACGCGATGCGGCCCTATCCATGCTTCTGCTATCTGTCCTGTTGCTGGTCGGCTGCGGCCGTACCCGCGAGGCCCAGCAAGCCGTTCAGGCCGGCCGCCAGTTACAGCAAAAGGGCGAGGCTACCATCAAGACTGACGAGGGCGAGGTTCAGATCAAGACAGACAAAGCCGGCGAGCAGGCCACTATCACTGTTGAGGACGAATCCGGCGCGAGGCACTCAGTCACCCACGCAGAGGACCTCGACACTTCCCAGTTATCTCTGGCCATCTATCCCGGCGCCACCGGCGAGCAGAGCCAGATCACTACCGACGATCAGGGCAAGCAGCTCCACTTCACTTTCACCACTACTGACAGCTTCGATAAGGTCGCGGACTTCTACAAGAGCAAGTACCCGAATGCTGACATTTTCGCCAAGGAGATGTCGGGCCAGCGCATCCTTGATATCATGCTCCGGGGAGTGCCTATCCTTCGCTCGATTAGCCTCATCCAGGAGGAGGATGAGGTCATGATTGTACTCAGTCAGACTGAATTCGCCGCCCGGTAGGCTATTGCAGCACTGCCCGCCCTAAGCCATGCGGAAGGGAGCCGAATGTTCAACGCCAGCGGCCTGGCCAGGGCCTTGTATGTCGCGCTTTTCCCGGGCGCCTGGGCCTTGCTCTATCAAATCCCGGTTGTCTTTGCTGCTGCCTACTGGGTCAGCATCATCTATGGGGAATCACTCAGCCACCGCAAACGCCTGGAATTCTCAGCTGTCTGCGCTCTTGCCGGGACCTTTGCCCATCAACTATGCGGATTGGTTCTCTGGCTACTTGGCATATTCGCTGGCCCTGCGGCACTCTGGTTTGTGGTGGCCGCCCTTGTTGATCGCTACCTTGATCCCGACACCCTCACTGGCCAGGAAATAACGAAGACTATGCTCATTCCCATTCTGCTGATCTGGATCATCGTCGGCATAACCGTTGCCTTCTATACCGGCCGCCTGTTATCCTGACACCCCGTGCTCAGGCGTACCGCCCCATTTAGGTCCTGCCGTGCGGATGGGTCAGCTCTGGGCTGTTACGTTGCCTCTGGCTAGGCGGGAAAGAGCGGTTCAGTCTCGGCGGCGTGCCGGGTGAGCTGTTCGTGCTCGGCTTCGGTTAGCTGCCGGCAGTGCTGCGCGGCCGCCAGCGCCCGCCGGAACAGCCGCATGCTGGACGAGGGGATCATAGTGGTCACCGGTTGCGCCAGAGCGTACCACACCGCCAGCGAAATCTCCTCATTTGTGTTCAGCGGTTTGTACCAGCACTTCGGGTAACGCCTCGGCTCGTCTTGTTGGCGGTGACGCTCGGCTATCGGTTTGATCGCCAGGACTCCAAGGCCTCGGCGGTTCGCCTCCTGGAGAAGTCCAGTGCCAAATCCGTGATATTGCAGGATGAAGTTTATGGGGAACATAATCGTATCAAAGGCAAATTCGTCCAGGGCGGTCAGCAGGTTATCAGGGTCGTGGCCGGTAATCCCCAAAAAACGGACCAACCCCTCGGCGCGGGCCTCCTGGAAGGCCTCCAGGGCGCCGCCGGGGCCCAGTGCCTGTTTGCGCTCTTCGGGATCATCCAAACCGTGCATCTGGTACAGGTCTATGTGGTCGGTTTGCAGCCGCTCCAGCGAGCGGTGCAGCTCTTCAGTTGCTCCGGCGCGGTCGCGCTTGGTCGTCTTGCAGCCAATGAGGACCTGCTCGCGCCGGCCCGCCAGTGCCTTGCCGAACAGCACCTCACAGTTGCCGTAGCCTGGCGCGGCGTCAATGTGGTTGACACCAGCGGCGAGCGCCTCATCCATGAGCTGGTTGACGTCTTCCTGCGACTCCCCGCTGATGGTCATTCCCCCCAGGGTAATCACCGAAGAATGGTGTCCGGTCCGGCCCAGCGGGCGATGGGGCACAGTCTGTGGTTCGGTAGACACGGCTCCCTCCAGATTAGATGCCATAAGCAGTCCTCCTATCCCGGCGGCGGCCCGCCGCACGAATTCACGACGATCCATCGCGGTCACTCCTTTCTGTTGCCTGGCGTTTCCCTTTCCTCCTCCGCGGGGCTTTCTTAAACGTCGCCACGTCTATTCTCGGATACTGCAGCTTCCTCCCCGCCAGCAGCTCTGCTATCGTCAATATCTGCACCCGGGGGACCGGCACCTCTCCTGGCCCCAGCGCCGCCATGGCTGTAACGCAGGCGAAAGCGAAGGTGAGAGCGAAGAGGGACGCTCTCGGTCGGCACTACTCCTCTTCCTCAGTCGTGTCGTCCGGTGCCGTTTCCCGAAGCGTGTCTTGAATTTGCCGGACCACGCGGTCTGTCTCCCAGAGGTCTGCCTGCATTCTCAATACTCGCCTGGTGAGCAGAAAGAGGTGTGCTACCAGGAGAACAAAGAGCGTGGCCAATAGCCAGATCAACTCGTTGCCGGCCAGGACCTGCCGTACCGCGTCCAGCAATGTCCTATTCACCATCCTACCTTCCTCCTTTGGCTCGTCGTGGGAACCGCCATCATGTCGTTGCTGCCCAGGAACTGCCGCAGCGCGTCCCGCCTGTCGCTGTTAGCTACCCTCCTCTGTGGGAGGGGCATCCTTGCCCCGACCTTGTCCGCCGTAGCTTTAGTGAAGGCGTTTGCCGTTAACTAACCACTCGCCACTATCCACTGGCCTCTCCTCCAAATTATCCCCAAAACATAGCTTGTTCTGCCAGTCACTTGCCATTAGCTCTCCAACATCTCCATAGCTGCTTTGGCGATGCGCTCTGCGGCAATGTTAAGCAAGCGCTCGCCGAATTCCGGGTTGGCATCGGCGATGTGCGCTATTTCCTCCGGGGAGGCATGAGCCTTTAAGATAGAAGGCAGCGGACTATCCATAATACGGGCAGCTCGCGCCACGTCCACGAAGTCAGGCCGGACGGCTGCAATCATCGATGTTTCCCACATCGCACCATGCCCACCCAGATTCGGATCCTTGCCCCGCTCCTCTTCGAGTACGTCTTCTAGGATTCGGACCGTTCCCCCGCCCCAGAATTTCATGTTCTCTATGCGCCCTTCATAGCGCTTCTCGATCTCCTGAAGGAGGGCATCCGCGGGCCAGTGCCCCCCGAATGCGACACAGACTTTGAAGCCCAGGTCGGCCATAGATTCCATTAATTCTACATATACGAGATCACACAGTTCGTTACTAGTCCACAAACTGGGCGGACGCAGCTCGTCCTTGCTGCTCCGGAGTTGCGTCCGCGAATACCCGCTCCAAGGCCTGCGCCACTCCGACGCCAATGGAACCATCGGAAATAGAATGCCGCCTGTTATTTCCACCGCCCTCCGGCAGATTTCGTACGCTTTGCACGGGTCAGTACCGAGTACGTTATGCAGGCCGTGTTCTTCCATGGGCCCGCAGGCCCAGTAGACGACAGGTCTGCGCTCGAACTCCTCGTAGAATTCCTCAGGCAGTAGCTCTTCCCACTTATGTGTGTCACGCATGAGACCGTCATTCCCTTCACTTAGGAGTTGGATACGACCGCCTACTCTGCCTTCTTGCCTTTCCTTCTCCGCGGGGCTTTCTTAAACGTGGCCACGTCTATCCTGGGGTAGTCCAGCTTCCCGCCGGCCAGCAGCTCTGCTATCGTCAATATCTGCACGCGGGGCACCGCCGGCAGCAACCCGGGCGGATCGTAGAACCCCGCCGTCGCCGCTGCTTTTTTCATCGGCCCGGTTGGCTCTTCCAGCGTGATGAACGCCGCCATCTCCGCCTTCTCAGTCTCCATAGCGCCCTTTAGTTGCTGTACCTGCGGCGCGCCGACGTGCCCGCTTTTGACCTGCACGATAATCTTCTTCGCCTTGCCCGAGTCGTCGTCAAAGAACACTATCAGCCCATCCACGCCCTTATCGGCGCCTTTCTTCTTATCCTGTGCCGGCCGCGCCTCCACCAGCCCCAGCGCCCACCACTCAAACTGATAGCGGCCTTCATCATCCTGCTTGGATAGCGCCCGCGCGCTCTGCACGTCCTGCGGCTCCCCGATGACCTCGTATGGCGACAGCTCTGCCCCGAACGCATTCTCCAGCCGGTTTTTCATCAGCGTTATCGCCAGGTGCGTGATATCTATCCCCAGCCAGCGCCGATGGAGCCGCTCGGCCACCGCTATCGTCGTCCCGCACCCGCAGAACGGGTCCAGCACCACGTCCCCCTCGTTGCTACTCGCCTGGATAATCCGCTCCAGCAGCGCCTCCGGCTTTTGCGTCTGGTACCCCAGCCGCTCACGGTGCCAAGAACGCAAGGCTTGGACATCGTTCCAAATGTCCTGTAGGCGCATCCCTGGAGCCTCGTCAAGGTATACTTTCAGACGTGGCACACCGTTCCGAGTCCAATAGATGCCGTTCTCTTTCAACAACTCATCAATTCCCACTTGGTCATATATCCAGTGTCGGCCGCTGGGTGGTTCTATTGCTCCCCGTTCGCCAAATGTCCGCGTCGGCCCCGCGCCTGCCCCGGACAGGTCGCCAGACATGAACCGACGCCCGTCATCATCCTCATAGCGATAGTATGCTTCGACGTAGTCCGGATCATACGCCTGAAACAGCTTATTCCAAGTATACGAATCATCCTTGGAGTAAAAGAACAAGATGTCGTGTACCCTCCCGCAGCGGCGTGCGTCGCTGTGGGTCGTTGTTCTCCTCCATGTAATCTCGTTTACAAAGTTCTGCCCTCCAAAGATGGCATCCATGACCAGCTTCAGATAATGACTCGCCGTCGGGTCGCAGTGCAGATATATCGAGCCGGTCGGCTTGAGCACCCGGTGCAGCTCGATCAGCCGAATCGCCATCATCACCAGGTACGCCATCATATCGTTGCTGCCCAGGAACTGCCGCAGCGCATCCAGCAGCGCCCCGATTTTGCCGCCCCCGGTCACCACCTCTTTGTAGGCCGCTTCCGTGGACATGTCCCACTGCCAGGTATCTTCAAACGCCGCGACCTGCGCCGCCGATGCCGTCCCATTCTTCTCTTTGAACAGCACGCTATAGGTAGCTTTGGAGTTAAACGGCGGGTCCAGGTAGATGAGGTCCACACTCTCCTCGCCCACGTGGTCCCGCAGAATCTCCAAATTATCCCCAAAATAGAGCTTGTTCCGCCAGTCGGTTGTCATACACTCACCTCGCTATGAAACACCTGGTCCCCAGCGGCTACTGGTCTCAGGGTTTCTTCTTCTCAACGGCCTGCAGCGGTTGCCGCCATTTGGATCCATCTCATCAGTCATCGTCTCCACGTACGCAACCAACCCTTCTGTCACAAAGCTGCTCTGCCAACGCGAATGCGCTCCGTATGTCTTTTGCGTGCTCCCTTGCTACGGCCCTTTGCGCCCTGTGCAAGATTGTGTTCCGCAAATCTACCAGTCTTAAAGCCCCTTCAAGCAACTCCACATCGATGTTTTCGTCAATTAGGGGAAGCCACACTCCGACCAACAGCCGGAGACTGCTGTCTCTCCCTTCTATCACTTTTGTGGCCATGTTCCGGCCTTCCAGAGCCGCTTGGACAGCAAGGCTGGCCTCCCGCTCGAGGGCGATGGCGGCCTCTAGCACTGCGGCACGATATTCACCGCGAAACAAAAAGTCACGAGCGTTGGCTGTCAGGTGGCGCGTTAATTCGGTGTCCCTGTCGGCGTTTAAGAATCGTTCCAAACGCTTCCAGTCAGACCGATGTATCATATCGCTTCCGTCTGCGGACATCACAATCGTCATTGGCCGAGGTTCTGGGCCCCGCAAGCGCTGCCAGCTCTTTCCATCCCAGCTCCAGTCCGCGCGTAACTTCGCAGAGAATCCTTCGGGCTTGTGCCTCTCGAGACTGCCTATCATGAAGCGACCTAGCTCGTCTCGCACAAACAGGCAAATCCGATTCACGACACCGAGGACGTTTTCATACACATTGCTAACAAAACTCTTCAGAATACCAGTAGGAATGGGGCGAGGGTTATAGCCATCGAATTCCGAACAGAGTTCTTCCGAGAGAGAATCAACAACCACCAGCACCCGCAACTGCTCACATATCACGTTCTGACCATGTAGCGAGGGCGGATAAATGAAGGGATGCTTGGCAGGAACCCAAACATGAAGTATCATGCCGTCATCGGGGAGTTCTACTTGCAGAGCCTGCTCCTGTGATTCGGGCAGCCATTCCCAGAAATCGATCCGGCCTGGAATAGCTACGTCGATCCGCGCAAACCATTTGCGTACCATTGCATTCTTCTCTCACAGCAGTGTCCACGGCAATAGCGACAGGCGAGACGCTTGTCCTACCGGATTATTCCTCTTTGGTGTTTGACTCGCCAGGCGGGAAGTCCTCCAGCTTGTAACCACCGTACAAGTTTTCCTCTTCCCGTTCATCAAGCACTGTTTCCACCCACTCCTTTCATCTTGACCCCTAACACCTCCTCGCCCCCAGTCTACGCCGGTGCGCCGGTTGCTGTCAATCGCCCCGCCCGCCCCAAACCCCTTCGGGACAAGAATGTCCCTCCTACCGGCGGTTAAACAAAACGATGGTAGGAGCGGCATTCCTGCCGCGACCTCGCCCCGCCCCCGCGGGTTGTTTGCTGCTGGCCGCGGGATGTCCCCTTATTGCAGGCGCGCCGCCCTCTCGCGCCTGCCCTCCGGCGTTAGCCGTTCAGTTGCTGTACCGCTGCTGTGCTGCTTCTGGGCTGCCGTTGCGCTGCCGCCCTCTGCCTACGCCGCAATATTCGATAGGTTGAGCAGGCCGTTGCTGCGCAGCAGATCCAGGACGGCCACGGTGGTCTGCAGCGCGGTCAGCCCATCGGAGTCGTGAATCTCTACGAAGAAAGTCCGCTTGACTATCCACTGGGTCAGGGATTGGACTGCGTCGCCCAGTCGCGGTGTCACATAGAGATTGGCGCGCTCGACCTCCTCGGGGTCGCCATGACACTCAATTACGATGTGGGCTCGCCCGGGCCCGCTGTCCGTAAAGCTAATCCGTCCGTCCATCCGTCTCACCCCCTCGTTTGTTGATTAGCTTGCCGCCTGCTGGTTACGCTGTCGCGATCTTGAGTATCACCTTGCGCACGCTGCCCTCGCGCACAGGGGCGTGGGCGTCACTGGGGAGAAGTAGGGCCAAATGCCCGTGCGGGATGTTCACCCACAACAGCGGCTCGTCGGCGAACAAGATGGCATCCTCTTCGGCGTCATACTCGCTAATAGGGATGGTGCAGGCGCCGGTTGCCCTCCAGCCCACGCACTCGACGCCGCTGACAGTGTAGTGGACGTCAAGGTAGTGGCGGTGCGCCTCCAGTTCGCCGTCGGCGCGCGCCTTAGGGACGCTCGCGGAGACGATCGCCCAGGCATTGTCGCCGTCAATGTCATAGTTGCCCGGTTCAAGCTGGGCGAGGTCGTCCCGGCGCAGAAACGCGCAGGCTTTCTCGAAGTGCGGGTTGAGCTCGAAATACTGGGCAACATTGTCGAGGTGGTCAATGATCATAAGCGAGTCTCCCTTTCATTTCTCCCGCTTTTCTGCTCACAAAAGCCCTTGCGGGCCTGTCCGACATAGCCTTGACGAAGGCGGGAAAGGAGTTCCCCATGTCTGCCGTTTCCTACCCACTACCCACTATCCACTATCCACTAACCACTATCCGTTACAACATATACCTGCTCAGATCGCGGTCTTCGACGACATCGGCGAGCTGCTTGCGCACGTAATCGGCATCAATGACGATATGCTGGCCGGTGACCTCGGGGGCCGTGAAGGACAGCTCGTCCAGCAGCCGCTCCAGCATCGTATAGAGCCGCCGGGCGCCGATATTCTCAGTCTGCTCGTTGACCTGCTGGGCCAGCCGCGCTATCTCAGCGACGGCCTCCTCGGTGAACTCCAGCGCGATGCCCTCGGTATCCAGCAGCGCGATATACTGCTTGACCAGCGAGTTGTCCGGCTCGACCAGAATGCGCTCAAAGTCGTGCTGGGTGAGGCTGTGTAGCTCGACGCGCAGCGGGATGCGGCCCTGCAGTTCGGGGATCAGATCGGAGGGCTTGGAGATATGGAAGGCCCCCGCGCAGATGAATAGGATGTGGTCGGTATCCACCGGCCCGTACTTGGTGGTCACCGTGCAGCCTTCGATGATGGGCAGAATATCGCGCTGGACGCCCTCGCGGGAGACGTCCGGCCCGTAGCGGCTCTCGGCTTTGCCCCCCGTGACCTTGTCAAGCTCGTCGAGGAAGACGATGCCGTCCTCCTCGGCGGATTCCAGGGCGCGGCGGGCTACTTCCTGGTCGTCAATCAGCTTGTCGGCTTCCTGGTAGGTGAGGACGCGGCGGGCCTCGGCGACGGTGGTGCGTTTGGAGCTCTTCTTACTGGGGAAGATATTGCCCAGCATGTTCTGCATGTCCATCCCCATCTCTTCCATACCGGCGGCGCTGAAGATCTGCATGCTCTGCAGCGACGACTCTTCCACCTCAATCTCAATCTCGTCATCTTCCAGCTCACCGGCGTCCAGGCGCTGGCGGGTGAAGTCGCGCACGCGCTCCTCCTGGCGGGCCATCTGCTCGCGGCGCTGCCGTTCGGCCTCCATCTGCTCGGGAGCGGGCTGATCTGCGCCGAAGATGTGGCTGAGCGGCGGCGTAGCGGGGCGGCCGCCTTCAATACCGGCGAGAATGTCCACCAGTCGCTCGTTGGCCCGCCGCTCCGCCTCCGCCTCGATGTCCTCAAAGGCGCGTTGCTGCTCCATGCGATAGGCGGTGTCCACCAGGTCGCGGATGATGGCCTCCACATCGCGGCCCACGTAGCCGACCTCGGTGAATTTGGTCGCCTCCACCTTGATGAACGGGGCATCGGCCAGATTAGCCAGCCGCCGAGCTATCTCGGTCTTGCCCACGCCGGTCGGGCCGATCATCAGGATATTCTTGGGGATGACCTCATCGCGCAGGTCATCGTCCAGCTCGCGACGGCGGGCGCGATTGCGCAGGGCAATAGCCACCGTCCGCTTGGCCTTGTCCTGGCCGATTATGTAGCGGTCCAGCCGCTCGACGATCTCTTTGGGAGTCAGGTAATCTATCATCAGCTACTTCACGACCTCCACTGTGATGTCTTCATTTGTATAGACGCAGATGCCGGCGGCAATGCTCACTGCTTCCTCAGCAATTTCCGCAGCCGGCTTGTCGGTATACTTGAGCAGGGCCTCCGCTGCGGCCTGGGCGTACCCGCCGCCGGTGCCGATGCCGACGATGTCGCCGTCGGGCACCAGCACGTCGCCGGTCCCCGACACCAACATCAGATTGTCCTTATCGGCGGCGATCATCAGCGCCTGGAGCTGGCGCAGGGCGCGGTCGGTGCGCCACTGCTTGGCCAGCTCGACCACCGCGCGCTGGAGGTTGCCGCTGTACTTGTCGAGCTGGCCCTCCAGGCGCTCAAACAGGGCCAGGGCATCCGCCGCCGCCCCCGCATAGCCGACCAGCACCTGGTCGTCGCGCATCTTGCGCAGCTTCACCGCGCTGGACTTGAAGATAGTATCCTCAATGCTGACCTGCCCATCGGCAGCCAGCGCCGTCTCACCATCCCGCCGCACCGCTATGACCGTAGTTGAGCGAATTCTCATAACAAAACACCTCGTTGGTATTCAATGACGGCTGGAACGGGGCACCCGCTTTTTGAAAAAAGCCGGTTCCCCGCGACCCCTCCCGCCTTCGCTATACAAGTGCAGCTACGGCGGACAAGCCGGCAAAAACTTTCAAAGTATGGGTACAGCGAACCTGCTTCATTGGCATGTAGTGCACTTGGGTAACCCGGCGGTTCGCCAGCACTGCCAATGCCTTGTTCGACATCGGGGGCATAAATACCTGCCTGGAGCAAACTGTGCTATTGTTGTAGATGATATGCCTGGCGTGCGTGGATTTGACCCCTCCACACCAGTATGATAGGATATAAGAGTGAAAACGAATTGTCGGCGGGCGGCTGCGCGGTTTCTGCCCAGGGCAAGTCTCGTCATCGGCCCGTCGGCTTGATGCACAGCAAAAGCAACTTAAAGAGGGAGAGCAGAATGATGATACGCAGACAGTATTATGTGGCGTTGGCAGTGCTGGCAATAGCTGTGGTGGTGACACTCAGCGGGAGTACCCTTGCGCAGCAAAGCGACGAACCGGAGAAGCCCGAAGCCTCAGCTCATAATAGGGCACTCATAGGTCTGGAGGGGGTGAAGATATCAGTAAAGCTTCAGTCCAAAGATAAGAATGCCACAGGCCTCACGGAAGCACAACTCGAAAGAACGCTGAAAGCAGCACTGCTCGGCGGCAGCACAGTAAGCATCATAGAGGGTAGTTATCTGTTCACTCCGGAAATCTACCTTCATGTTCTGCTAATGCATCACGAGCACCCACCAGGAACTGTCTCGAGTATAGTCCTATACCTGCGGGAGCCTGTTCAGACGTTCCGTCATTATGTCTGGGCACAGGCAGAAGAACCTGTCTGGGTGTGGCAGGCTGTCACTTGGCAACCTGGTGGTTTCATAAGCACAGCTCCTGACGACGAGGCGGCTCGAGAAATCAAGAGCCAAGTCCGTGACATGGTAGACGAGTTCACGATAGCTTGGCACGAGGCGAACCCGCAGGGCGAGGAATAGCCCGTGCCAGACCTTGACTTAACCTTCGAGCAGGTGGTAAAGGAGTGGAAATAGTGACCTACCTTTTTGTCGTCGTCGCAGTTGTTGCAGCAGGGATATTGGACTGGAAATGTAATAAGTGCCGCGCACTTGGGACTGTCGTAGTTCTAGCAGCAACTGCTCTGGTGATTGTCTGGTATGCTGGCGAAACGAGGACAACGGCTCAGGCCACGCAAGATTTGGCAAGCGAAACGAGGACAATAGCTCAGGCCACACGAGATTTGGCAAGCGAAACGAGGACAATGGCTCAGGCCACGCGAGATTTGGCAAGCGAAACCACGACGATGGCTCAAGCGACAAGAGACCTAGCAGAAGAGGCTCCGAAGCGACATGCGCTATGGAACAAACGCCTAGATCTCTACACTCGCCTCGCGGGCACGCTGAACCTTTACCTTACTTCATTTAGTCATAAACATCGAACCCTAACGCCCGGCGCGGAACAATTGATGACAGACGTAGGCGTGACTATGGCGCGCGAGGCTGCGGAAGCACAGGTGATCATCAAGGACGAAGACGACCCAGTTTACAAGGTTCTCACTGGCTCGATCTATCCCTTGCGAGAACAGCTAAAGCCAGCAATAAGCCAGGAACAGCGGGACGAGAATCTTCGCAAAGTTGGAAAGGCCCTAGCAGATTGGCGCACGGCAGTCCGCCAAAGCCTTGACCTTCCCAAGCTAGAAGTGCCAAGCCACAAATACGATGATAGACCTTGAGCTGACCATCAAGCGGGCGATTGGTGGTGAGTCGGATAGGTCCCAGAAAGACGGGACCGTTGCTGCTGGCGATTTGGGGCTACAGCCTCATTTGTCCGGGCAATGTAGGTGGTATCCTACTAGTAGAGTTAAGCCTATGACTTGCACTAACGCGAGGCCTGAGAAATGCACATGTGGTGAATAGTCAAATGTTGATAGCACTCGCAAAAGGAGGCAGGACAATGAGCAAGCAGTGGCTGTGGCTGACAATTGGAGTGATGGTGGTCGTAGGATTAGGTTTCATGACACAACTGGCCAGGGCAGAAGACGTCCAGGGGACAACCAAGGAGCAGTTGGCAGAGCTTGAACTCCCGCAACCGTCCGATGTAAGGGTGGCACTGCTGCCTTTTTGGGACTACAAGAATCTGCCACGCCACGTTCAGGACTGCCGAGAGGTCCTCACGCAACGATTTGGCGTTGAAGGGTTCTTGCTCGTAGACCCCGCCCTCGCGGCTGTGGCGGTGCTGGAGGACAAAGAGCTAGAGCCCGGTGAGTCCATGCGGAGGGGGGACGCTATCCGCCTCGGTGCCGCACTGGGCGCACAATGGGCCGTGTATGGCAGCATATTGGAGCTGGAAACTTATAGAAAGAACACCTTTTTTTCCAGCAGAAAAAAAGCAAGGGCGAGCATCAAGCTGAGTGTGGTGGATGTGGTCACGGGCGACATCATCTTCTGGCGACAGAGGTCTGATACAAGCGGGGGTACAGGAATATTCTCGGGCGGTGTGCTGGGCACAAAGAAGGCAACCACGTTGGAGCGGAGGGCCGTTGAGATCTGTTTTGAACGTATGCTGCAAGACTTCTGGGCGGCTTTGCCTGAACACGAGCGCACCGAAGAGCTTGGTCCGCACTACACACCCCCGGACAAAGACGAGGCGCGAGCAGCCTATGAGGCGGACCCGCGGGCACTAGATACAGCAATCGTCTACGGCCGTGCGTTGCTGTATTGGCAGTTGCCCAAGGAAGCTGAGGAGGTTCTCCGACAGGGGGTTCGTTACCACAGGAACAATGCCGATGCCCGATTCTGGCATGGCCTTGCTCTCTATGCGCTTGGGGAACTAGATGGGGCAAGAACCGAGTGGGAACGTGCTCTCCGAATAGACCCCGCGCACAAGCTGGCCGCCGAACGACTGCAAGCTCTGGACGAGCAACAGCAATCTGAGGAGTAGGCCGGGCCGGACCTTGAGCTGACGGTCAAACAGGCGGCTAAAGACTTAGCTGTCGCGGCACGGCTCGTCTGCGCCTGCCTCTTTTGCAAGCGGGTGGGCTTTGTGGTAGGCTTCTTTGAGCCGTTGGGTGGTCACGTGGGTGTAGATCTGGGTGGTGCCCAGGTTCTTGTGGCCGAGTAGCTCCTGGATGCTGCGCAGGTCGGCGCCGCGGTCGAGCAGGTGCGTGGCGAAGCTGTGGCGGAGGCTGTGCGGGCTGATATTGGCGCTGGCCGCCGTCTGTATTACGTACTTGCGCACGATATTCTGGATGCTGCGCACTGACAGCCGCGTCCCGGACGGATTAAGCAGCAGCGCTACTTCTGTCTCAGCGTCGGCCCGCTTGCGCAACAGCACCTGGCGCCCGTGGTTGAGGTAGCGAATGACGGCGCGGGCCGCCGGTCGGCCAAAGAAGACAATGCGCTCCCGGTCGCCCTTGCCGATGACGCGAATCTGGCGCTG
>JAUVZM010000062.1 GCA_030602615.1 bacterium | reverse complement strand
CTCCCCGGGGCTCCGTGGCTGACACTGCTCGGTGGGTGGTCGCGGAGCCTTTGCTGTTCATACTATATATGACCCCTTGGCCTGCGCCGGTTCCCTGACACCAGGAAGTTGGCAAACGCTGGGGCGGATGACCAGGCTGGCGGGTGGGCTGGCCCGACTGGTGGAGGTATCGGTGTGGTATCGGGACAGGAATGTCCCTCCTACCAGCATATGGGTGTTGAGGTGCCTGTCGTCTTACCCTCACCCTGGGGTAGGAGTGGCATTCCTGCCGCGACCAATAGTGTTCTACAGTGTGGGGCACAAGGGAGTGGACTCACAAAAAAGGGTGGCACAGCTTGTGGCTGTGCCACCCATATCTCTACCACGGCTGTGCTGGCAAGAAACCGGACGATATTATGGCACTTCGCCGTAGTAGAGCAGGTCAGGACTGGCTGGCAGCAGCGGGACCTTGACGGTGTTGCTGTGCCAGCTTGCGTTTGCGAGGGGCGAGAAGCGCACCACGCCGCTGAGTGTGGTTAGCGGCTGGGTGCGCGCCGCCAGCAGCGTCTCGTCATAAATATAGCGGATGCTGTTCCAGTCTGCGCCGGCTGGATATGCCCACTTCTCCTGCCATTCGCGTACCACCGCCGGGCCAGGATGGAAGTTTTCGGTAATCGCCCCGCGAATCTCAACATCGTAGTTGTAGCGTAGATATTCGCGGGCTTCTGCTGCACTCACATCTTCCTTGAAGTACCGCCCGGGGATGACAAAGAAGCAGCCGTCCTGGGCATACATCACTGCATTTATCTTGGCGTGAATGGTACCGACCGGATCGGTGCCGTCAAACTCCTGCAGCTTAAACTTCTTTAGCCAGTAGTCTCGCACGATGCCGGTAGGCGTAGGCGGGGCACCGTCGTCGTTCTTCTGTTGAATCTCCGCCCCGGTCGGCAGGCTGAATCTCAGTGTATTGAGTGCGCCTGGGTTCGGGTTCAATCCAATGTCAATGCTCCACGGCCAGTGAGGAGTGGCATCGTTCTGCTGGAGTGGGCACCACATGGGTATCCTGTCTGCTGCGCCCACCATCTCCCAACGCCAGTCCACATCGCTAAGATCGCGCCTGGTCAGCAGAAAGATCTCTTCGCTGCTGGCGTCGGAGCTGAAGTCATACGGCGTCCAAGTGCCTGCGATGGCGTTATAGAAGTCCAGGCTGATGCCTGACACCCAGGGATCCCAAGTCCATTCCAGAAAATCTCCTGCCGCAAAGGGAACACCGGGTGGGCTCTCCACCTGCACCCAGCCACCGGGCACACTGGAGGCCATCACACGTCCCAGGTTCGAGCTCGTTGTTAAGTCGCTCGCCGCTTTCACGGTAACCCACGTGCCTCCAGGGAAGAGACTGGGGTCCTGCACGTAGACGATGGTTGGGGGGCCGCTGGTAGCGAGCGGGCGCGTCAGGCGCGCACCGTTGACGTCCATGGTCTGGTAAGCCACCAGGCCGATGTTCGTTGACGGGTAGCCAAAGCAGAAGCTGCCCGAGGCACTAGCCCCCGGTTGGGTCTCGGGCAGGTTCCAATGCTTGTTGGGATCGGTGCCCAAATCATCTGATTCCGCGACGGCGCCGGTTCCTGCCCCTGGCGTCTGCGGCACCAGCATGGTGGGATTGACCACCACGCAGTCGCGGGCCAGCAGCGCGATGTAGGTGTTCTCTTCGTCGGATATTAAGGCAGGGATGCTGCCATCTACATCACGTCCGTACTGATCCTGCGGCGAGAGGATCTGCCCGTCAATATATATCGTCCCACCGGAGACGACGGTGAGATGATATTGGCGCCCGGTGCCCGCTACGTTTTCGGCGGGCAGGCAGCCCTTGATGCGGATATTGCCCTCGGCGTAGATGACGGCCCGCCCGCCCGCCGGGTAGTCAACGTACATAGTGCGGCCGACCTGCTCACCGAAGCGGTTGGAATAGTTGGGGTCGCCCAGCGCCCATTGACCGATTCCCAGCCCGCCGTCGTCACCACTGTCTGCGGCATCGCGCGTCAGGCGAATTCCCGGCTCGCCATCTACTTGGTTGTGGTTCGGCCACCAGATCTCGTTTAGGTCAAGTCCCTCAGTGGGGCCGGCGATTAGGTCTGCTGTCGTCCGTACGATGATTACAGCGCCGGTGGCACACCCGTACCCCACGGCAGCATACTCGCGGACGGCATCTTCGCTGGGGAACAGCTCAATCTCCACCGCCGGGGCCTTATCGTAGACTTCCCCAAGTGCGTTCCAGCCGCCGTTATCGGGCTGCGGGTCCAGCCACTCCTGCATCAGCGGATTAATCTTGCCCGCAAATTGGATATCGTTGCGATTATCAATATACAGCCCGGCGATCTGGTTGTTGCCACTTACATCCCACATCCAGCCCAGCTCGGCGGTATTGTGGGTTTGCCCCACGAGTGGGGAGGGTGCTGTTGCGGTAACGGCCACACCCGCCTCGCAGGTCAGTGCATCCCAGCGCATTGTGCCCGTAGCCGGGTCCCGGGCAAACAGATCCGGCGCCGAGAGCCGGTCAACCTGCTCCTGCACGCGGTCGCTGGTCAGGTCTTCGAGCGTTGGCCCCAGGGCGGTTAGCACATCGAAGGCAACGCATCCTAAGGATGCTTCGGTAACCTGGCCGTGTGTCTCGAAGTAATCGTCGCGCAGGTAACCGCCCCATAGCGGATTGGAGAAATCCTGACTGGTTATCGGGGCGGTGGCACCATCACCGACGTCGTTGAGGTCTCCGTCGTCATTGGCATCGCCATTGACCAGCAGTATCTTGTTGCTGGCGCCTACCAAGCCGCCGCCGTTATTGGCGCCGGTGAACTCGACATCAGCATTAGATCGGATCGGGCCGTTGTAGGTATAAGTAGTGGGTATGCCAGCAAACTCGGGGCTGAAGAACTCAAATGCCGCCCCGTCTTTGTCCATATCAATCCATGGATTGTAGCCCAGAATCGTTGGATAGCCCCGCCGGGACCTGTCACTGACAAACAGCAGATAGTTGGCCAGCGCCACCGGCTTGTAGGCCTGCACCTTGCGAGACACGAAGCCCTCATCCTCGGTCACGCCGATGGCTTCAATCTTGATATACTTGCTGAGCAGATCGGGCCGCGGACTACCGGGGTTGATATAGGCCGGATCGCCTTCCTGCCACTCCTCATAGGGCGGATCGGGGTCATAGGTCACCCGCAGCAGGAAGTGCCCCCGGCCCATCTGCGGATAGCGAGTGAAGCCGGGCCGGAGTACGGCACCCGTGCCCGCGTCAACCAGCCCATACCAGCCCCGATCAATCTCCTCGGTGCTGTAATAGTCCCAGACGGGATCTCCCGGCGGTGGTGGCTCACTGGAAGCGGCTGGGGGATCGGACGGGCGCCAATCCAGCCCCGGGGGACTGAACTGCAGCATCTCGTTGGCGTGGGCTATCCCGGCCTCTGCCAGCGACATCGCGGTCAGCAGTTGTGCGTGACGGCCCGAGGCGCGCTTGTTGTAGTTGACCACCGCTACAAATAGGCTTCCGACCAGCAGGATGGCGATCATTATCAACACAGCCAGCAGCAGCGCCTGACCGTCGCTGGCTCTGGTTTTGTGCAGCGATCTATCCATCTGCCTCTCCTTGCTAAGCAGCACTGATATAGATAATTGCACCTAGCCGCCCAGGGCAGCTATGGGAATGTGCGTCTGCAGGTGTACGCCCTTGGTGCGCTGGTACGGCGTCCAGATATGATCGTTGTTGTTGTCCTCGTAGTAGCGCCAGGGCAGCAGCTCCAGACTTACGTTGTATACCGCCCGCGTCGAATAGCTGACATCAATCTGGTCGTTGCGCAGCGCTGGCGTCGCCGTGCTAAAGTTGCGCCGGACATCATACGAAATCTCAATCCAGAAGGCGGTCAGAGCGGTCCCACCCAGCTCACCAGTAGGATCGTCGTCCCAACTGTCTGGTGCTCCATAGGTGCTGGCGTCATCGGGGCTGGGGGGCGGAGTGCGGCGCATATCGTCGCCCAGTTCGCCGTTGCCGAAATGAATGTTGACTACCTGTGTACCCCCGGGGATGACAGCCTCCACCCAGAACTCCTCTGGGCCGATGTTGGCCCGCTTCTCATCGGGGTTCGCTCCGGCAGGCTGAACTTGCTTATATTCCAGCATCGCTTGCTGTCCGCTGTATATGGCCCCCACCTTTACCCGTATGGATTGCGGCACGACCATCTTGTCATACAGACCAGCTACCATTGGCGGGGCAAGCTCGTATGTAGAATATGCTGCGTGGTACGTTGGTATCTGGGCGTCAGTGCGCTGGGCTACCTGTACCCACGCACCAGCACTGTAGCCATTGGTCAGCCCCAGGTTAAGCGTCAACTCGTTTGTGCTGGTGCGGATATTAGTGACTGTCCTGGTCTCGGTAGTCGTCGGAACTCCGACCTCGGTGATACGCACCTCGTCGCCGATATCAAACTGCCCGGCATCGCTGACCTGGATAATTGTGGCAGTAGCTGCGACAGCAGCAGAAAGAGTGTCATCTTTGACTATCGGCTCGACATAGGCCGGGTTGGCCAGTGTTATTGCAGCGCCCAT
Organism: bacterium; assembly: GCA_030602615.1. Lineage (GTDB taxonomy): Bacteria > Armatimonadota > Zipacnadia > Zipacnadales > Zipacnadaceae > JALGTD01. The sequence goes on along the minus strand of JAUVZM010000062.1, from coordinate 6,575 downwards.
TGCGTCGTAAACGCCGAAACCCCAGATGTTGTGGGGGCCAGGGGCCGAAACGGGCATATCCGGCAGAGGTGTCGCCGCATCGGAGTCAAAGCCGATGAAGGCCGGGCCAGCGGCGGAGGCCAGCGTTACCGTGCCTTGCGCCGAGTTCCAGCTTGTGCCGTAAATGTTGTCGATGACGGCGTCCCTCAGGACAGCCACCGGTGGCTGTCCGGTCGCCGGGTCTAGAGCGTCGGTGTCCATCACCCACGGGTCGTTAATGTCATTGGTCTCCCTCCGCACTACAATCCGTGGGCGCAGCTCCGAAGAGTTGATTAGCATCGGCCCGACAGGGCCCCAAATCGCTTCGCCGACGCTGTACGGGCCGGTGAACGTCGGATTTTGCAGGCCCAGCCAGTACCCGTACTCAGCACTGAATGTGGTGGTATCCCCGCTGCCAGCGTCGGCCAGTCGCTCATTCTCGACCCGCAACGGCCCGAACTTCACCCCGTCGTGGAGGTAGACCAGCATTACGCCGCCGCCGCCGAAGACCTCATCAATATCGTTGGTGCCGTTATCGTCAAGGTCACCGGGCGACACGTAGCCCTTTGCCCACAATTGACCCGGCTCAGCCGGGGGACTTGGGGGTAGCACCAGGTAACCGGCGGCATCGAGACAGATGGTGCGGGTTACCGGGATATCCGCGTTCCGATCTGGCGTGAGCGCATTGCGCGAACTCCAGTAGCCGATGACGAATTCATCGTCGCCGTCAACATCGCCGTCCCCGTCAGTATCGCCCACTTCGCCGAAGACATTACGCCCGCCTACTGGTTCCATTCTCCCTTCCATCCGGTAGAGGATCCAGGGGTTGTCCAGCTCGAGAGCGGTGGGTACGCAGTAGTAGCGTCCACTGATCGGCACGATGTCATGTTCCTGCGTCATAACTGCGTAGCGGACGGCGGCCGTCCCGCTGTAGCCCTCTGGCTGGAAGGTGATATTTGAATAGTTTATCAGATACGTATCATCCGGTGTTAGCGGTGTACCGTCCGCCCCTGCCAGCTGGATATATTCGGGCAGGTATATGCCCCTGGCGGTGGCCAGCCCCCGGTTGACGCGCTGCATGGCCATCTGCAACTGTTGCTGCATCTGCACCCGCGTCTGCCCCGCGCGGGCCATATCAATTGAACTGCTGATGGGCACGAACAGCATCCCGAACAGTATGACCATAATGGCCATTACCAGCAGGACCTCAACGAGGGTGAATCCCCCTCGAGCGGTCAAGTGGTGTATACTCCCAAATTGTCTGCACCAGTCGGTCCGTTTCATAGAATTACTCTTAATCTGGGTCTGCCTGCCAGACAGGTATTGCACCCGGTTCACCAACAGCAAACAGACTTGCGGGTAATGTCTTCGTCGAGCCGTCCCAGAACAGCACCTGGTACTGGCCTTCGCCGTCGCGGAAGTAGTATTTAGTGTGGAAGTTGCACCAGGCTACGACGGTTCGGTCGTCGGGATACCACGTTGCGCCGCTGCCCCCGTTGTAGAACGCCGGATCCTCCAGTTGGCGCTTGTAGTACGGATCGGCAGGATCAGTAAAAACAATGCCGCGAGTTGACAAATATTTGTAATTATCAAAGCCAAAAAGTGCGGTTGCGTCCAGGTCCTCGTCCATATAGCTCAGATAGTACGGGTACGGGTAGTAGTCATACGCAGGGTCGTACTCGTTGGGATCGCTGTGCTCTTTATCACTGGGGCAGTGCAACGCGCGGCGGTTGCTCAGATAGCCGGCCTCCCACAGTGCCGCCAGGCCGGGGCCCTCGACTGCTTCTGTCGGGTCGAAATCCCGTGTGCCATCAAAAGTATCGTCATACCCCGGGTAGCGGGGCGGGACGGTGCCGTAATCAAAGTGATAGGCCTTCATAGCATTGCCGATCTGCTGGAGCTTGAAGGCGCAGGTCGAGACCCGGTTGCCCCGGCGCAGCGACTGGGTAGCCGGGAGGAGTATGGCCATCAGGATTGCCATTATCCCGATAACTACTACCAGCTCGGTCAAAGTGAAGCCGGTTGTTCTTCGCGCTGTAGTATGAATCATTTAGTATTGCTCCGACCTGACATTATGCTGCTCAAACGTCTTGCGCTTCGCTATTCGCGTCACCATCAATATCAGTATACCCAGGTGTGAACTACCGTACCGTATTAATCTCCAGCCTTTCCAATCGTCCGTTGGGCGTACGCCACCAGGCTATGGCCTGCAGTGACTTTCCGGTAACCGCAATAATCTCGTCAATCTCTTCAACGTTAGGATCATTCGGATTCAGGGTAACATAGTGGGGCTCTGGGATGTCAGGATCCCCCGGTGGATACAGTTCTGTGCTTATAGTATGCAGCTCATCATAGACAGTCACCGTGGTATTGGGACCGGTCCGGTATTTGTAGTCCACACTGACTGTGTGCCCGGCGTTGCACGGATAGAATAATAGATCAGTCAGTGCAGCATCAACAGCGTTGGGTACAGCTTTGTAACTGCGATACAGATCGGGCAGGGTGGCAATATTCACATCAACGAATGTGGCCGGCGCTATTTGGACGCTGATCAGGTCCTGGTCCAGCGTTACATAGTAAAAGCGCAGGTCGTGGCCGATTTCGGGAGCAGGCAAGGAGTACCCCACGGTTATCTGGCCCTTGCTGGTAGCATCTTCAGCTGGCCAATCTAGCCCGCTCCCTTCGGAATACACATAACCAGTGTTGAGATCAACTGCCAATATGTTTGTATCGTTGTAGAGGGTGTCTGCATTCAGGTCCACAGGAAGGAACGTCTCGTCTATATGGCTGGCTACCAGAGTAACTGTCTGGGGGCTGGAGACAATACGGTGTTCCTCGCTCATAATCAGCGCCCGGCGGCCGTGGCGGTAGTCCGGGTCCGTGCGCAGAGTATAGTTAACTCCCAGTCGTGCGCCGGTGAAGTTGGCTAGAAATGCCAATAATGCTCCGCTTTCGTGCTGGACGATACCTGCCATTGCTAGATCGTAGTATGCCCGCACCTCGCCCGTCAGGCTGCCTTCGACAATGTTGTGGCCCAGGGCACCCGCCACCACTTGGCCTGTGTCAATCACTTCTTCGCCATTGACGTAGTGCACCGGATCAGTAGCTGGATTGTGGCCGTCGTAGACCCACGCGTAGCTGACGTAAGCAGTCCACGGTGTGACAGGATCAAGAGCGAAAGGGTCTCCAATATAGGCATTGTTGGGAAGTTGCAGGATGCTCAACGTCCCGCCCGAATCTACAGAAATCTTAGCTTGCCACGGCTTGCGATCGCCAGTAGTGGCCTCAAAGACCTGGTAGACAACGGTTGCCCCCGGTTCGGCCAGTCCCTGGCGGAAGACGTAGACCGGATAAGGTCCATAGGGAAATGCCAGTGGTGCCGGGACGGTGAACCGCTCGCCGATGACCTCAATCATATCGTCACGGGCGTTGGGGTGCGTGATAGCAAAATCGGTAATGCTAGGGTCTTCGGGGCTGCCAGTAGCGTCGATGCCCTCCAGTGGTGTGAGTGTGGGATCACTAAGATCAGGGAGCCGACTATCGCCCCGGGTAGCCAACGGCAGATCATTGGGGTGGCGAATGAGCTGATCAAGGGTGCGGTCGGCCTGGCGGGCCATCTCGGTGCGCTTCTCCTGGGTGGCCACGACGCCCAGCAGCTTGGGAAAGCTCACCGCCAGCGTCCAGATGCCCACCAGTAGGATGACCATAGCCACCAGTACCTCAACCAGAGTAAAACCGGCTGAGGCACGGGGTGCAAACCGGCCGCCGGAGCTTGATGTAGTAGAGTATAGCAATCTGTCTTTATTAGTGTACCTGGCGGCCGGTCTGCTGAACAGGGTTATATTACAGAATTGCGACAGATTCATGTTCAGCCTCCTGCCCGAACTTCGCTATCAATGATATTATACCCTGACCGGCGGGGAAAGAAACGATGGTATGAAAGGTAGCGATGACAGGCCGTTGTAGGCTGCTGAGGGCATATTTAGAAGTTCTGGTGAACCCAACCGGCGACGGCTGAGGGCGCGCCATCAGGCGCTCCCGTCGCCGTGGGATCGCCCAGGGCAGTGATATTGACGAGACTGGTCTGCCCGCCCAGAGTAACGATAATGTCCATTTCTTGATCGGGGTCACCGAAGTACCTGCGGTGATGAGGGCAGTGAGTGACGATGGTATAGTCGGGCGCACCACGATTGAACAGGCGTGGGAAGTGCTGCCAACTCAGCCCGGCGGCGTCCAAAAAGTCAGGAATTAAATTGGCATCAGCGTCCATCCAAGTCAAGTCCGGAGTGTCTGCGCCTTGCACCCTGGCGGGCGTAATCTGGACGGTTGGGTCGGTGTCGTAGCCACTGCTGTAGCCGGCCAGACCGGCATCGCAGTTCTCATCGCCGTCAGTGAGCAGTTCGCAGGAGTATGTATATCCGAAGTAGTTATAGAGGATCGCCTGCCCGCCGCTTGTCAGCACCCGGAAGTGCCCCGTGCTCCAGTCGACAAGCCCATTGTACGAACAGTAAACCCGGTCGCGGCAGTCTCCCAGATTCTCCAGGGCCCCGCCGTCGTCGGGACAGATGAGCAGGTCGCGGTCGGTGACGTAGTCGGGATAAAGCGCGCTGAAGCCGCCCACGTAGCGTGGATTGGCGGGATCGGTAACGTCGTCGTAGTATGGAGTTGGCGGGTAGTACCCTTTATCGGTGTGGAACTGCTGTAGAGCAGTGAACAGTTGCATTAATTGGGTCTGGCACTTGGCCTGGCGGGCCTTCACCCGGGCTTTGCTGAAGACGGGGAACAGTATCGCTGCCAGCGTGCCGATGATAGCGATGACGACCATAAGTTCAATTAGAGTAAAGCCTGCGCGACTATGGCGCCGATGCATCAGATAGCTACCTCCTAATACTGGTTGCAGCACAAGCAATGTCGAAATAGCTGTTTCCCATAGAGGAACATTCCTGCGCTGCCCTTCATTGACCTTCTACCCCCGACAGATTGTGATTAAACATTGAACTATCTACCCGGCCGGGTAGCCGTACCAGCTCATCAGCCACAGGGTGATTGGTTCGGTGTACAGCAGCATAACGATTGCAGCCAGCGCCATCATTGGGCCGAAGGGGATGTAGTCGCCGCGGCGCTTCAGACCCAGCACCATAAGCAGCACCGCCACCACTGCGCCGATAAGGACCGCCAGCAGGAAGTAGCTGAGCAAGCTATAACCCGGGCCGAGTATCGCACCCATGGCTGCCGCCAGCTTTACGTCACCCATGCCCAAAGCGGGCTTCTTGAGCGCAACTTCAAATATCCAGCCGATGAAGAGAAATAGCCCCCCCCCGACTAGCAGACCCACTAGCGAGCGCGGCAAATAGATAATCAACTGCTGGCTGCCGATCCCCTGGGTAAAGGGGATAGCCCAGTCGGCGCCCCGCACATACAAATGGTAGCCGTCCAGCGCCAGGCCGAACAGTGCCACCACCACCACGCATTCGTCGGGAATAATCATATGATCCAGATCCACGAAGAATATGACCAGCAGCGCCGCGCAGGCCGCAAACAGACCTGCTGCGTAGTATGGGGCAAAGCCCGACAGGTGCCAGGCAGCGACCGCCAGGCCTCCAGCAGTCGCTTCGACCAGCATATACCGGGGGCTGAAGGGGGCACCGCAATGGCGACAGCGGCCTCGCAGGATCAGGTAGCTTAGTACCGGGATAAGGTCTATGAAGCCGAGGCGAGTGTTGCAGCTTTGGCAGTGGGAGGGTGGGGACAACAGCGACTTGTCCTCCGGCAAGCGGTAGATAACTACATTAAGGAAGCTGCCGATGGCCGCCCCTGCCACGAACAAGACCACGTCAGTTATCCCGGAAGTCGGCATTGCGAAGATGTCACACCCCGCGGGCCTGCACAAAAAATTGCCCGCCCCCGGGGGACAGCTTGGAGTTGGACTTCAACTCCGGTGCCCCAGGCCGACGGGAAGTTGCACCTCAGAAGCTGACCTGCCCCACCTATCAGGCACACATGGGCCGGGTAGTGGTATAGACAGGGCTATTTATAGTTCAGACAACTGGCCGATGATGGCGACGAGCGGCAGAAACATTGAGATTACGATGAATCCAACCACTACTCCCAATAGAACGATCATGATCGGCTCGAGAGCGGCCGCCAGACTGGCCAGAGTGGCGTCGACCTCCGCTTCATAGAAATCGGCCACCTTCTCAAGCATATCATCAAGCTGTCCGGTTTCTTCGCCAATCGTTACCATCTGCACGACCATGGGTGGAAACTGTTTGGAAGCAGCCAAGGGGTCGGCGATGGTATCACCCTGACGGATGTTGGCACGAGCGGCCAGTACCGCGTCCGAGATCAGATCGTTAGTGATAGTCCCGGCAGTGGTCTCCATCGCCTGCAGGATCGGCACCCCGCTGCCCATGAGGGTAGCCAGAGTGCGCGAGAACCGCGCAATAGCGATCTTGTGAGTTAGCCCACCGAAGACAGGCACCTTCAGGACCAGCATATCCCATATTCGCTTCCCAGTCTTGGTCGCCTTCACGCGGTTGAAGACGATTACCAGGCCC
>JAUVZM010000029.1 GCA_030602615.1 bacterium | reverse complement strand
CCGGCCGTCCGGCTGCGTTCTGAGATGTCATCTACCGGTGTCAGAATGGCCTGGCCCTGGGCAGTGGTAATGAGCACCCTCTCCCCTGCGCCGGTGACCACATGCTCGGTGGCGGCAACCGGGCCACTGTCCCAGGTCACTTTGTAGCCAATAACACCCTTCCCTCCCCGCTTCTGCTGGCTAAACTGAGTCGGACACACTACCTTTCCGTAACCCTTCTTCGTCACAACCAGAATTGCGTCAGCCATCTTCACTAGCTCCTTCCTTCACATTGTGTTGGTCACTATACTGGGCTTATTCGCCCCTTGCTGCCAGAATCCCTTCCTACCCAACTCTACTTGCTGTTATAACTTCCCGCTGCACCTCACCAGGACCTTTGTGCAAACTAAAAGACCCTCCCGCGCTGGGCCAGTAGCCTGTCGGTTTCCGACCCTATGTCCTTGAACCAAGGACCTATTCGCGGCCCAGCCCAGGTATCCCTCCCTGCTCAGGAGGTATATTAGCCGCCAACTTTCAAGTTACTTAGACAAGTCCGGCGGCTTGCAACACACTTATATCATGAGACTGCCAGGCTGGCCGATGAAGAACGCGCGGTGTAGCTGCTGGTGGTGTTCTTTATGGCGCTGGTTGAACGGGGTGGGGGGGGAGCTTGCTGTCAAAGGGGTGGTGGGGCGGACGCGTAGCTTTGGGTTATACAGAGAATCAGAGTCCGAGGCTCAAGAATCGCCGAATGCGATTACACCCGAACGCAGCTGGGGCAGGTCTGCAAGACCATACAGTGACAATAGAGGCCACCGACATTCGTCAAAGTCATCTTTCATTTTGCCAGTATGCTGCCATGAGGCCAATGCCACTATTCTTTCCCCCTCCTTCACATCCAGACGAGCTGCAAGTCTCTGTAGATAGTCGAGTTTTGCTATGACAGATTCAGACAACAGCCCATACCTTGAACCCAGCGATTTTACTTCGTACAACTCACCCTTATTTCTTTCATTATCCCATCCCCCAACATCCAATGATTTATCAGTAGCGGAAGTTGGCACGCCATCTACATACACCGCGAATCCTCGTCGTAATTCACAACGTTCTGCCCGGTAATGACGCGCCACAGCATGGAAGACGATCATCTCCAGTACTGCGCCAAGGACTATTGCTGCGTCCTCGCCCTGCATTAGTTCACGAACATCCTTCAGTCTCTCACATAATTCATACGCAACGTTGGTGTCAGAAGAGCTAAAAAGGAAGCCGTCGCGCCAGTTTCGAGGCACTGGGCCATAGTTAAACTTATGCAGTATCTCTCTAGTCTCAAAGAGCAATGTGGTATTCGTCGGGAACGCTTGCACAACCATCTCCGCCAACGCCCCGACACAATCCTTGGAGGCACAGGCTGAGGTGCTATCCGAAACTGGTACTAGTGTCACGCACCCTTGGAAGCTCAAGCTTCTTCATCCTCGGCGCGCCTCTCAGGGATTTCCAACAGAGGAAGTACTAAGGGAGGCAAGCTCATGCGCGTTGTGATGCTTGTTAGTAATTCGCGCACATATGGCCAGACCAAGAAGACATTCTGCAGTTCTGCAAACCCCTGCCACTGTGATCTGTCCAATGGCTGATCTGATCGGTAATCTCCTCTCATGCACAATTTGGCTTGAAAGGCATGTTGGTCTGTGAATATCTCTAAACTTATTTCAAAATCGCATGTTGCAGTATTCTTATCGCAATCCAGAAGATTACTCTCAAAATCCATCGTTGGAGAGACATCGTTCTCTTCTCGTGCTTCCTGCTTGGATGCCGATATCTCATGCAGCCATATACTCTGTAGTTGAACGGCGTGTAGCTTCATTGTCGGAGACCGAGAGTCGTCCGACAATGCTGAATGGTCTTGGTCCATCCAATATCTCCCAGTCGTAGGATTGAGACGTCCCGGCTTGAATGACACTCTTAATGGTCTCTTGCAGCATAGCCGTACTTGGCTCTCTGAGAAGTCCACAGCTATCAATTTGGCCTATGATAACCTCGACAAAATCATACACCCACTCATCGTAAGCACTGGTTGCCGTCTCTGTCATCAGAATTCTATAGTCACATATTCGGACAAGCATGCCAAGCTCTTGGAGTGTATTAACGCTTACATCCGTTTGTAGTTTGTGAAGACGAGCAAAACCTTTCTCAATCATCCACTTAAAGGGATACTCTGCCTCCACGAAGTTTTCTCGCGCTATTCCTTGCCTCTTCGATTGATCACTTGACATGAACTCCTGGAGCAGCCCGATGACTTCCTCCACAGCCGAAGACTCGGAAACAATCTCGGTCTCTCCCGGCCCAAAATACTGAAGCACCGAGCCTATGTATCGCCTATAGACCATACGTAATGCCTCCTGGGCTGCCGTACGCACCGTGACCTGCTCCCCCTCCTTATACCACAATTCTTCTAACTGCTCCGAGAAATGCTGTAAACACCTCGCCTCGGTTATTGGCAAGACGGCATCTGGGTCATCTATATACTCGGACACTCGCTCTATTGCCTCATTTCGCTCTTGTGTAACTAAGTCCGCGAAATCAGCTGGCACTTGAGTTCACCACCCTTGACTTAAATATAGTATGCTTACATGCCACTAGCATAAGAATGCCAAGATAGGCTAGGCATTTGTTCCTCGTCGGCGCTGGGAGTCCTTCCTACTCTACCTATTGGCAGAACACCTATGTTACCTAAAACGTTCATGAGCGGTGATGTGTTTCATATACTATGCGTCTGAGCGGGGCTGAGGTTCCAAGACCACCAACCCCCTACATCTTCTTTCGCCGTCGGCGCTGGGAGGCCGGCTGTAACCTTGGTACGCAGTATAACATGTTCCTCATAACTCATCAAGTATACTTAGTATATTCATTATACTCTTTGTCTGGCTTATGTCAAGTGGGGTGATGACGAAACCTTTCCCGCCTCACCCCTTCAAACTTTCCGCCAAGTGTGATACACTCTACGCAGTCCGCGCTATCCCATGTGGCCGCAGCAATTAGTGGGGACCAACTGTCGCCCCAATAAGAATCACATCCAAGGAGTCGCTATTGTGTCTGAGCGTTACGACTTTGCCAGCATCGAACCCAAATGGCAGCAAATATGGCGCGAGCAGGGGCTGTTCCAGAGCACCGACAGCGCTGACCAGGAGAAATTCTACTACCTGGATATGTACCCGTACCCGTCCGGCGAGCTGCACATGGGCCATGTGCGCAACTATATCATCGGCGATGTCATCGCCCGCTATATGCACATGCGCGACTACAATGTTATGCACCCGATGGGCTGGGACGCTTTCGGTCTGCCCGCCGAGAACGCCGCCATCGAGCGGGGGATCCACCCGGCCCAGTGGACCGAGCAGTGCATCAGCCAAATGAAAGAGCAGTTCGATGCACTGGGTATCAGCTACGACTGGAGCCGGGAGGTCAACGCCTCCGCGCCCGACTACTACAAGTGGACGCAGTGGCTGTTTCTGCAACTTTATCATAATGATTTAGCCTACCGCGGGGAGGCGCCGGTCAACTGGTGTCCGTCGTGCCAGACGGTGCTGGCCAACGAAGAGCTGGAAGGCGATCTGTGCGAGCGCTGCGGCGCACCGGTTGAGCGCCGCCAGGTCTCGGGGCAGTGGTACTTCGCCATCACCAAGTACGCCCAGAAGCTGTTGGATGACATAGAACTGCTGGAGAACTGGCCGGAGCGGGTGCGGGTGATGCAGGAGAACTGGATCGGCCGCTCCGAAGGTGTGCAGTTCAAGCTCCCGCTGGATGACCACACGGGGGGAATCGAAGTCTTCACTACGCGCATTGACACCATCTACGGGATTACTTTTATGGCGCTGGCCCCCGAGCATCCCCTGGTAAATGAGCTGATGGCGGGCACTGCTTACGAAGAGCCGGTAACAGCGTTCGTGCGCGAGGCGCTGGCCGAGGGCGAGATCGCGCGCAGCGCCGAAGAGGTCGAGAAGCGCGGTATCTTCATCGGCGCGTACTGCACTCATCCCCTGACCGGCGAGAAGATACCGATCTGGGTGACCAACTACGTGCTGATGGAGTATGGCACCGGCGCGATTATGGCTGTGCCCGCCCACGATCAGCGCGACCTGGAGTTCGCCCGCAAGTATGACATTCCCGTGAGGGTGGTCATCCAGCCGCCCGGCGAGCAGTTGGACGCGACCACTATGACCCAGGCCTGGGAGGAGCCCGGAGTCCAGGTCAACTGCGACCAGTTTAGTGGAATGGACAGCGAGGAGGCCCAGGAGGCCATCGCTGATCACCTGGAGGAGCAGGGCATTGGACAGAGGGCGATCAACTGGCGGCTGCGCGACTGGCTGCTGAGCCGGCAGCGCTACTGGGGCTGCCCCATTCCTATTATCTATTGCGACAGTTGCGGGGAAGTCCCCGTGCCCGAAGCGGACCTGCCGGTGCTACTGCCCACCGATGCCGAGTTCAAGCCGACCGGCGAGTCACCGTTGGCCGATGTGCCCGCTTTCGTCAACACCACCTGTCCCCAGTGTGGCGGAGCGGCCCAGCGCGAGACTGACACGATGACCACTTTCGTGGACTCGTCCTGGTACTTCCTGCGCTATACCAGCCCGGATGCTAATGACGTCCCCTTCCGTCGCGAGGCGGTGGACTACTGGCTGCCGGTGGACAAGTACGTCGGTGGCATTGAGCACGCCGTCCGCCATCTGCTGTACGCTCGCTTCATCACCAAGGTCCTGTATGATCTGGGCCATATCGGCTTCTCGGAGCCGTTTTCGGAGCTGTTTACTCAGGGGATGATCTACAAAGACGGCGCGAAGATGAGCAAGTCAAAGGGCAACGTAGTCACGCCCAACGAGATCAACGCCCGCTATGGTGCGGATACCGGCCGCCTTTTCATCCTCTTCGTCGGCCCGCCGGATCAGGATGCCGAGTGGAGCGACCAGGGGGTGGAGGGCGCTCACCGTTTCCTGAACCGCGCCTGGCGACTGGTTGCTGAGAATACTGATAAGTTCGACAGCGGCTGGGCCCAGCATATTGACACTGACTTTGATGAAAATCAGCGGGCCATCCGTCGCAAGGTCCACCAGACTATTCAGTCGGTCACCACTGACATAGAAGAGATGGGCCTTAATACAACCGTAAGCGCGCTGATGGAGTTGAGTAACGAGCTGCTGCCCTTCGCCCGCCAGATTGAGCCTGGCGACCGCGCCTCCTGCACGGTGCTCAGTGAGGGCCTGCAGAATCTGCTGCTGTTGCTGTCGCCGCTGGCTCCGCATATTGCCGATGAGCTGTGGCAGCGCCTGGGCCTGCCGGATACCACCTACCAACAGCCCTGGCCGCAGGCCGATGAGCAAGTAGCTACCGCCGAGCAGATTACCATCGCCGTGCAGGTCAACGGCAAGCTACGCGGAACTATTGAGGTGCCGGCCGGCACTGATATGGAGCGCGTCCAGGAGCTGGCCCTGCAGGCCGACAGCGTGCAGAGACACGTTGAGGGGAAGCAAATCAAGCGCATTATTCCCGTTCCCAATAAGCTGATAAACATCGTAGTGGCGTAGCCGGGCAAAGTCATAGAAGCTGGGGGGGTGAGCCTGTGCTAGAACTGACATCTGCACAGAAGGTAGTGCTTGCGTTGGCCGTGGTAATGCTGGGGGGCAGTGGCGCTTACCTGTTCTCCGCGCGTAACGTTGTGCCGGTGCGGGCAGCAGAGAAGCTCTACCAGCAGCCGGCTGCTGGCCAGGATAGCGTGGAGTTGGTCGTGCAGGTCACCGGCGAAGTCAATCGTCCCGGCATATATCGGGTCGCGCCGGGTATGCGGGTCTATGAGCTGGTGCAGATGGCGGGGGGATTCACTGGCTGGGCTGACCAGGAGGCCGTCAATCTGGCCCAATTAGTCGAAGACGGCCAGAAGGTAGCTGTCCCCCGACTCCCTGAGCCAGAGCCGGTCACTGAATCACCCGAAAAGCCCGTCCCTCCCAAGCAGCAGCTCTCCTCAGTTCCCCCGCCGATCGCCACCGTGCCCCCGTCTGACATAATCAAACCATCGCCTCCGCCACCTAACCAGCCCTATATCGTTGACCTGAATACGGCCCCCCAGGCGGATCTGGAGCGCGTACCGGGCATCGGGCCGGTGCTGGCCGCCCGCATCATCGCCTACCGCCAGTACTACGGCCCTTTCAAGACTGTCTACCAGCTCCGCCTCATCAAGGGCGTCGGCCAGCAGACCTTTGATAAGATCAAGCCTCACGTCACAGTGGCGCCAGCATCACCTCCCACCCGCTGAGACCAAGCACGTAGGCTCAGGTATTTTTCGACGGGGGTCGCATGACCCCTCACCGCTCAAATTACCCGTCACGTAGTTGCTACGGGTGGCAGATTGTGGTATACTAGCCGCTTGAAGTTCCTACTTAAGGGCGCACTTGCGCCCGGGAGTGAATACTAAATGAAGCCAGAGATACATCCAGAATATATGGAGTGCCAGGTGACTTGCGCCTGCGGTGAGACTTTCACCACGCGCTCGACGCGGCCGGAACTGCGCGTGGAAATCTGTAGCCAGTGCCATCCCTTCTTTAGCGGTCAGCAGAGAATTGTGGATACCGAGGGCCGCGTGGAGCAGTTTATCCGTCGCTACGGCCTGGAGAGTCGCTACGAGCAGGAAGAGACGGACGACGCCCAGGAGGATACTGACGACAGCGAGCAGTAGCTTCAATTCAAAGCTCTTAACAGGTAAGCCCGGGCGAGATTAGCCTGGGCTTGCTGTTGCTATGGGATAGCAGGCAGAGCAATGGCAGACAGAGACGAGCACCATTACGGCGGGCAGGCGGTGATCGAGGGGGTAATGCTGCGCGGCAAGCAGGACTACGCGGTTGCCGTGCGGCGTGCCGATGGCCAAATCGTGCTGCTGCGCGAGCCGCTGACTGGATACGCCGGGCAGGATAGCTGGCTGCACTGGCCGCTGATCCGCGGCAACTATGCGCTGTATGAGTCGCTGTCGCTGGGCCTGAAATCGCTGCAATTCTCAGCCGATGTCGCTATGGAGGAGGAACGAGAGAAGACGGCACCAGCTGGCGAGACTGACGCCGCCGGGCAACCCGGCCTGTTAAGCCGAATTCTGATGGCGCTGACGATGGTCGCCTCCCTCGCTCTCGGCATCGGCTTGTTCGTACTGTTGCCGGCCTGGGTGGTGGACTGGCTGCCCGGCTCACCAGCGATGAGCGCTGTCACCAAGAACGTGATTGAAGGCGGCATGCGGCTGGTAATAATAGTGGCCTACATTCTGGGCATTACGCTGATGCCCTATGTCCGCCGCGTTTTTGAATACCACGGCGCGGAGCATACCACCATCAACTGCCACGAGGCCAGCCAGCCGGTTACTCCGGAGAACTGCGCAAGATTCAGTCCGCTGCATCCGCGCTGCGGCACCGCTTTTCTACTGATAGTGATCGTGGTGAAGATCATCGTCAACTCGTTTCTGGGCTGGCCGGATCTGTGGCTGCGGCTGGGATTGCGCCTGGCGGTCTTGCCGCCGATCGCGGCGCTATCGTATGAGATACTGCGATTTGCCGGCAAACACCGTGATTCAGCGCTGGTCAGAGCTATTTCTCTTCCCGGGATGCTGCTGCAGAAGCTGACCACCCGCCGGCCTGACCAGCAGCAGATTGAGACCGCCATCTACGCGCTGGCGGCGCTGGCCCCGGAGGTGTCGGTTCCCACTGACTGGCCCTCCCCCCGTCGAGTTGATCGCAACCTACGTCCCGTCAGTGAGGAGGAACTGGCAGATGGAATGGCAGAGCGCTCTTGACAGGATGACTGACGAACTACAGCAGGTGCAGCAGCAACTCAGTGACCCGCAGGTCATCGCCAACCAGAATCTGTTCCGTGAGCTGTCTCAGCGGTATGCGGAGATTGCTCCGGTGGTCGAGAAATACCAGGAGTACCAGCAACTGGTCGCCGATGCCAAAGAGGCACGTCAGATGCTGGAGGATGCTGAAGATGAGGAGATGCGCGAATTTCTCCAGTCCGAGTACGAACAGGCCAAAGCTGCTGCCGAAAAGCTCCAGCAGCAGTTGCTGCTGGACCTGGTGCCCAAAGACCCTCACGACCGCAAGAATGCCATAGTCGAGATCCGGGCTGGCACCGGCGGCGATGAAGCGGCTCTGTTCGCCGGCGATCTGTTCGATATGTACCGGCGCTTCGCCGAGCTCCAGAGCTGGCAGGCAGAGGTGCTCCAGCAAAATCCCGCCGAGATGGGTGGCTTCAAGGAGATCATCTTTGATGTGAGAGGGGCAGGAGCTTACGGTATTTTGAAGCACGAAAGCGGCGTCCACCGTGTGCAGCGTGTGCCGGAGACCGAGTCCCAGGGACGGATCCACACCTCGGCGGCGACGGTGGCGGTATTGCGTGAGGTGGAGGATATCGACATTGAGATTGATGGCTCTGACCTGAATGTCGAGGTCTTCCGCGCCGGTGGGCCGGGCGGCCAGCATATGCAGAAAAATGAGACGGCCGTGCGCATTACTCACCAGCCCACTGGCGTCAGCGCCATCTGCTCTGACCAACGCTCCCAGCAGCAGAATCGCGAGCGGGCCTTGCGCGTGCTGCGCAGCAAACTCTACGAGAGAGAGCAGCAGCGCCAGGCCGAAGAACGCGCCCAGCAGCGCCGCCAGCAGGTCAAAAGCGGCGACCGCAGCGAGAAGATTCGCACCTACAACTTCCCGCAGGACCGGCTCACCGACCACCGCATCGGCCTGACGATGCACAACCTGTCCGCTATCCTCAATGGCGAGATTGAAGAGCTTATCAGAGCCCTCCAACAACACCATCGCCAGCAGCAACTCGGCGAGCTAGCTGAGGACTGAAGATGAGCGGCGCCACGGTCGGGCAGTTGATTGCTCAGGGTACCAGGGAGCTTAAAGCAGCGGGGGTGGACAGTGCCCACTTTGACGCCAGCAACTTGCTGGCCGCTGTGCTCGACGTTGAGCTGAGGCATATCCCCGTCCTGCGTAATGATCTAGTCCCGCTGGCTGCCCAGCAGCTTTTTGCAGCGCACCTCCAGCAGCGGGTACAGCGCGAGCCGCTGCAGTACATAATTGGTGACACTGAGTTCTATGGGTTGCGCTTCAAGTGCGATGGGCGCGCGATGGTCCCTCGGCCCGAGACTGAGACGCTGGTGGCAGCGGCGATTGATCGGATTGCAGCGCTTGACGGAAAGCCAGTCATCGCCGATATCGGCACCGGCACCGGCATAGTCGCCATCTGCCTGGCGCAGGCCCTGCCGGAAGCCATAGTTTACGCCACTGACAGCTCGCCGCAGGCGCTGGGCCTGGCCTGGGAAAACGTAGAGCTGCACCGCCTGACCGACCGTGTCATCCTGCTGCCGCCCGGCCCGGCCCTGCAGCCGTTACACGCCGACCAGCTCCACGAATCTGTTGAGATTCTCGTCTCCAATCCGCCATATGTTGAGAGCAGCCAGATCAATCAGCTCCAGCCCGAGATTCGGGACTTTGAACCACGAACAGCACTTGACGGCGGACCGGACGGGCTGGACAGCTATCGCCGGCTACTGCCTGCCTGTCAGCAATTGTCCCGACTGCGGCTAATTGCCGTGGAAGTCGGCCAGGGACAGGCTGAGGCTGTTGCGAGCATCGGACGGGAAAGCTTCCCGTCGGCACACGTAGAGGCCGTCCCGGATCTTAGTGGTATCCAGCGAGTGGTTGTGTTTCGGCTATGAGTGAAGGCACTACATCAACACGCGTGTTGCGAACCTCTGAGCTGTCTGCCTCGGAAATCGCTGCTGCAGCCACCCAGGCGCTATCCGAGGGGAAGCTGGTAGCCCTGCCGACCGACACGGTCTACGGTATTGCGGTAAATGCCGCCTGTGAGGCAGCCGTCCGCCGCCTCTTTGAGATTAAGCAGCGGATTGCGGATAATCCGCTGCCAGTGCTTATCGCTGACCGTCAAGACATAGACGATCTGGCCCAGCACATTCCCCAGGCTGCCGACTGCTTGACAGAGCAATTTTGGCCCGGGCCGCTTACTCTCATTCTGCACAAGTCTCCTGCTATCTCCGACTGGGTCACGGCAGCGCAGCCAACCGTCGGGCTGCGAGTACCCGACCATGAGGTAACCCGCGGCGTACTACGTCAGGCCAACTTTGCGGTGGCAGTCACCAGTGCCAATCTGTCGGGTCAACCGGAGGCAGTCTCACCCCGCCAGGTGCTGACGACTTTCGGAGGTTTGCTTGATCTTCTGATAGATGATGGCCCTTGCCCGGGCGGGCTACCCTCGACGGTGCTCGATTTGACCGTCAGCCCTCCGCACATCCTCAGAGACGGGCCTATCAGCAGGGAGCAGCTTGAGCAGATCACCGGCCAGGTAGACTAAGCTGGAGTATCACCTATCGGGCATTATTCATGAACCCAAATACAAATATCTCTTGTGGTCTCAAAGCCGGCTGCGAGGGGCGTCTTAATGGGAATTGTACGACCCCTGTGAGGGATAAGAGTATGCTATCTGTCGTACTGTTCCACTTTCAAAGTTTTTGCCGGAAAGGTGCGGAAAACCGGCTTTTTTCAAAAAGCGGGTTTTCCGCAAGATCCGTTCATGACTTTTGCCGAATAGTCACTCCAATGTGGCCCCTGCTGCCCCTCGAGGCAGGAAAGCGCGGCGGCAGGAGCGAATAAGCTGTGGGGAGTAACCAAGCGGAGGTGGCTGAGCAGATGAAGATCGGACTGGTCGGGCTGCCCGGCAGCGGCAAAAGCACTTGCTTCCGCCTACTCAGCGGCCAGCGGGCCGAGCCTCACGGCCGGGACTCACAGATTGCGGTGGTGTCGGTACCCGATGCTCGCACCGAGCGTATCTACGAGCTGTGCCAGCCCGCCGGTATGGTCCAGCCGGAGGTTACCTTCGTGGACCTGCTGGCCCTGCACAGCGGCGACAGTGGGGCTGGTGAGCAACTCCAACTGGTCAGGGTAGCCGGAGACGCTGATGGCTTTGCCATCGTGGTGCAGTGCTTCGGGGAGCTGGACCATCGCGGCCAGCCCCTGGACCCAAAAAGCGACCTGGAAACCGTGCTGCTGGAGATGTCGCTGACCGATTTGACCATTGTTGAGCGCCGCCTACGAAAACTGGAGAGCAAGTACGGTGACCTCAGCCAGCACGAAGAATGGGAACAAAAGATGCTGTCCCGCTGCCAGGAATGCTTGAGCGCCGGCCAGCAGTTGCTGGCTGAGGAGTTCACTGACGAGGAAGAGAAGCTGCTGCACGGCTTTTCACTACTGACAATGAAGCCGCTGATGGCTGTTTTCAATGTGGCCGAGGCCAACCTGGACGGGAAAGCTGCCGCCGAAGCCTGCCAGTTGGCGGAAGAACAGGGCCTGGCCACGATCAGCCTGTGCGCGGAACTCGAAGATGAGATTGCCCAGCTCCCGCCCGCCGAGCAAGCTGACTTTCTACTTGACTTCGGCCTCTCCCAGCCCGGCCGCGACCGCTTCATCCGCACTGCTTACGAGCTGCTCGATGTTATTACCTTCTTTACGGTGAACGAAAACGAGGCGCATGCCTGGACGATCTCCCAGGGAACTACTGCCCTGCAGGCCGCCGGCAGAATCCACACTGACATGGCGAGCGGCTTTGTCCGCGCCGAAGTTGTGCCCTTTGATGCCCTGGACGAGCACGGCTCAATGGCCGCCTGCCGGGAGGCCGGTGCGGTGCGCCTGGAGGGGCGCGACTACCCCGTCCAGGACGGCGACATCCTGTATATCCGCTTCACTCGATAACCGAAACGGCTATAGCCGTATGCCATTGACTACTCCGACAACCTGGTCGGGAGATTTGCTCGTCGCTGAGCTGCCCGACGGGCCTCCGGCGCACGTGGTCTGCGGTGCGCTTCAGGGCCAGCCTCATCCCTTCCTGCTCGACAGTGCCATGGTCATGGACCGCTACGGCCGATACTCCTATGCGGGCTGCGATCCCTTCGCGGTGATTACGAGCAAGGGCAGCCAGATCAGCACTGCTCACCGCCGGGATACAACCGTCAAGCAGGGCGACCCCTTTACTGTCCTGCAGGAGACAATGGAACGCTACGCGCTGCCGCCGACGGAGGCTCCCACCCCTTTTTGGGGTGGCGCGGTGGGCTATTTCGGCTATGATCTGTGTCACTTCATCGAGGATCTGCCGTGCACAACCGTTGACGATATTGATATGCCTGACCTGTATATGGCACTCTACGATGTGGTATATGCCTATGACGAGGCCACTCAGGTCGGTTACCTACTCAGCACGGGACTGCCCGCACCCACCGGCTCAGAGCGCCGGAAACGGGCCCAGGCGCGCGCCGAGCAGTTGCTGGACTGGATCCAGTCCGCTGATGAGGCAGTCAGCAGCTCCGATCTGCCGGCAACATCCGCGGATCTGCAGAGCAACTTCACCCGCGAAGAATACCTGGCTGCTGTAAGCCAGACCAGGGAATACATCGCTGCCGGCGACATCTTCCAGGCCAACATTTCTCAGCGATTCCAGGCCCCGCTGCAGGTAAGCCCGTGGGAGCTGTATGTGCGCCTGCGCCAGGTCAACCCGGCGTCCTTTGCTGCCTATCTGGATTACGGCAGCGGCCAGGTGGTCAGCGCCTCGCCGGAGAAGTTTCTGGAGGTAAGCGACGGCTGGGTGCAAACCCGCCCTATCAAGGGTACCCGACCGCGCGGTGATACCCCCGAAGAAGACCAGCGCCTGGCTCAAGAGCTTCTGGACAGCGAAAAGGACAATGCCGAACTGATGATGATCGTTGACCTGGAGCGCAATGATCTGGGACGGGTCTGCCGGTTCGGCACTGTCCGCGTCCCGGAGTTAATGGTACTGGAAAGCTATCCCACGGTTCATCACCTGGTGGCCACAGTGACCGGCCAGCTTGCCGAGGGCTGTGACAACATTGACCTGATGCGGGCGGTCTTTCCGGGCGGTTCGATTACCGGCGCCCCTAAGGTGCGATCTATGGAGATTATAGACGAGCTGGAACCGACCCAGCGCGGCGTTTATACCGGCAATATCGGGTACCTGGGCTTCGCCGGCCAGATGCAACTCAGCATTGTGATTCGCACCATCATTGCCACAGGTGGAAACGCCTACTACCAGGTGGGCGGAGGAATCGTCGCCGACTCGCAGCCCGCCGCCGAGTATCAGGAAACGCTGGACAAGGGTAGAGCACTCGCTGAGGCACTACGCGATGTGCCGGACTCGCGCCGGGCTTACGGGACCTGACCGCTATGGTATTGCTCATAGACAACTATGACTCGTTTGTCTACAACCTGTATCAGTACCTGGGCGAGCTGGGCTGCGAGCCGGTAGTCTTCCGCAATGACGCCATTGATTGCGCCCATATCCGCCGGCTTTCTCCGTCCCATATCATCATCTCGCCGGGACCCTGCACGCCGCTGGAGGCGGGTATCAGCAATCAGGTCATCACGCAGTTCGCTGGGCAGATACCGATTCTGGGAGTCTGCCTCGGCCATCAATGCATCGCGCATGTATTCGGGGCGAAGATAGTCCAGGCTCCCCGCCTGATGCACGGCAAGACGTCAATGA
Organism: bacterium; assembly: GCA_030602615.1. Taxonomy (GTDB): domain Bacteria; phylum Armatimonadota; class Zipacnadia; order Zipacnadales; family Zipacnadaceae; genus JALGTD01. The sequence continues at coordinate 16,593 of JAUVZM010000029.1, read as the reverse complement.
TCTACCACGAGGGGACCGGCGTGCTGCGGGGTCTGCCTTCGCCCTTTCGCGCCACGCGCTATCACTCGCTAATAGTTGACCCCGATACCCTTCCGGACTGCCTGGAGATTACCGCCCGCACCGACTGGGACGAAATAATGGGATTGCGCCACACTGATTTTTCGGACTGCCCTGTCGAGGGCGTCCAGTTCCATCCCGAGGCCATCCTCACCGAGGTCGGCCATGATCTGCTGTGCAACTTTCTGGCTTATCCCAAAGGAGAGACTGATGCCTGAGTTAGTGTGGCACGACGGACAGATATTTCCACCCGAAGATGCCCGGTGCAGTTGTCTGGATCGCGGCCGGCTATACGGCGACGGCCTGTTCGAGACTATGCGTGCCTATTCAGGGCAGGTCTTTCGACTCGATACCCACCTGGCGCGACTGACTGCTTCGGCCGACAGGATCCATCTCGTGCTGCCAATGACCTCTGAGGAGCTGCAAACGGCGGTTCAGAAGACACTGAAAGAAAGCGAGCTGGCCTCCGCCTACGTTCGCCTGACCGTGACGCGGGGAGTGGGGGGTAGCCCCTCTCAGTTGGATACCTCTACAGCCTCGGTGACCATCTGGGTGCGGCCATTTTCCGCTTACGCGCCCGAGCTATACCCAAAAGGCATGTCGGCGGTCCTGGCCGAGGCCCGCCGCAACGAGCATTCTCCATTGTCTGGTCTAAAGACATTAAACTACCTCGACAATCTGCTGGCTCGAGCCGCCGCGCAGCAGGCCGGCGCTGGCGAAGCCATCTTTCTCAATACTTCCGGCCAGTTAGCTGAGGCCGCGGCCAGCAATCTGTTCATAGTCGAGGATAGCTGTGTGCTGACTCCTCCGATTGAGGCAGGAATTCTACCGGGAATTACCCGTGCCTGCGTCCTGGAATTGTGCGCTGCCGAAGGAATTCCGTTTACTGAAGCGTCTCTGGAAGTAGACCAGCTCCCGGCAGCCGAAGAGGCCTTTCTGACCAATAGCCTGATGGAAGTTATGCCCCTGACCAGTTTCGCCGGCAAGGCAATCGGCAGCGGCCAACCAGGAGAGATCACTAAACAGTTGCAGCAGGCCTATCGGGGCCTGGTTGACGAAGAGACTAAAGCATAACAAACCCTTTGCATCCAGAGGAGAAGAAGCGACAGTGAGCATTGAGATTGACGAATATCGAGCTGGTGACGAAGTCAGAATGGGCGAAATAGCTGCTCGCGCTTTCGTGCGTTTTGCCCGCCACGGTATTGACTACACTCTGCCCCGCGACCGGGTAGATGAGTATTACAGCGACGAGGTGCTGGACTACACCAGGCGCTGTGCCGACGGCGAGAAGGATTTGCAGGTGCTTGTCGCGCGCCGTGAGGGGCAGGTAGTCGGCCACATCATAGTGGGGATCGACCGTCAACAATCCCAGGAGTTTCAGAGGCGCTGGGGGGTAGTGCGGTCGCTGGCGGTAGACCTCGACTGCCACCACCGGGGAATTGGCACCAGGCTGCTGGCGGCTGGTATGGACTGGTTTCGCGACCAGCGCTGCGAATATGTCGAGGTGGATACCGATCAGAATAATATCGCGGCCATTCGTATGTACGAGGCGGCCGGCTTCCGCGTCATCTACTGCGGGATGACGCTGATGCAAGAGCTAGAATACTAGCTGTCAGAGGTCATCCCGCCCCTGGCCCAGCCCCTAAGTGGATGCCTATAGTAGGCAGCCACTCGTAGAGCAGGAACTGGATGCGGCCGATCAGCAGGGAGATACGGGCCATCACCGTGTTGCCGAAGCCGGCTCCGAAGCCAATCATCAAGAACCATATCCCCACCCGCGACAGCCCGCCCATCACGCCGCGATGGGGCAGCGAGAAGTAGAAGTAGGCCAGCGTACAGACGACCCCGACTATCAGCAGCAGATTCTCGAAGCCCGAGAAAAGCAGGTACTGTCCGCCAGCGTCAACCGGTAGCACTGGCGCAATTGTGGCCTGCATCTGCTTGAGAATGTTAGTCTGGATCACTCGCGGTATACTCAAGCCCGCATACAGGCCCATAATGAAGGCGATGGGCCAGCGCGAAAGCCAGTCGTAGCGGGGAATGAACCGACTGAAGATGAGCAGGCCGAGGAGGCCGGGGATGATGAGGCTGATCTTAGGCGCATCCAGGGGGGGCTGAGCCAAGTCCGGTCGAAACAACGGGTCAAATAGTCTGCGTATGATCACCAGGTGGTAGGTGAGGGCTGCCCCGTAGGCCGCCGAGATGCCCACGAAGATGTGCTCGGCCACCTTATACACCGGATTGTCTCCGTACAGAAAGCTGTAGATGGCCAGCGTCAGCAGCGCTGCCACCCAGATGCCAATGATCTCGGTGGACAGGCCCAGTATTCCGGTTATTGGCCCGGTAGGCCCAGGCATGGGTTACTCCGATCCCCGGCGACGACGTCTCACGGTGAAGTATCCGATATTGCCGATGATGACAAACAATATGATGACCAGGTGTGCGACCGACTGGGAAGACATACCGAGATAACCGAAGCCCTTCTTCCCAATCAGGTGTTCATACTCCGCAGCGCCTTTGAGGCCGTTAAGCAAGCCACACAGTTGTCCAGTCTGCAAGTAGACGTAGTAGTCTGTAGCCATGACAGCCGTTATCCCGGCGGCCAGTTTGACCTTGTACGGATCGTGCGCGTAGGCAATCCAGGCCCCCGGCGCGTTGCCGGCGGCCAGGTCTATGATCAGGCCAATGTCCTGGTAGTCCCGAATTCCGGCCATAACTGGCAGCTCGGCGGTGGCCCTGCCCTGGAAATCAGTGGGATAGGTGCGCTTTATGTCCTCGCCCATCTGCGTAATGGGCAAGACGAACCCGGGCACCCAGCCCAGGTTGACCCAGTCAACTCCCTCGATCTTGTCTAGCTCCTCTGCCACCGGTGTCACTGCATCATGGCACAGCGAGGGACCGGTTATCACTATCGCCAGGCCCAGCAGGCGCAGGTCGCGGGACAGAATATGGCGGGCCAGCGCCGTTGCCATCGGGTGCAGCTCGGGCATGCCCGAGGGGCCGTAGTCGAAGACCAGCATCACTGGAGTGCCCGGCTTAAGGCTCTCGATCTCGTTGTATAGGTTCTGGGTGGACGGGGTAATCTGGCCATGCGAAGCCCTCCATTCAGTCAAGAACGGGATGATAACCACAAGTGCTATCAGGGCAAAGATAATGCGACGATCGAAGTAGAGTAGCTTCTTCCACATAATAGTTGCTCCGGGCCGCGGCTGCGGCTACTGGCCTCCTCCCCCACCCAGATGCGAACGTTCCAGGCCCAGGATAATGCGCAGGGCGGTGGCGACCGCTCCCAACGCCACGCCGAACAGAATACCCCGCTTCGCCGCTACCGTTGGCACCATCATGATCCACTCGGTGATCTCATGCAGGTTGAGGTAGGGAATCTTGTCGCTTATCGGCACCCGGCCCAGCATCACTATCACCGCCGCCAACAGCAGCAGCGTGGCCTCCACGCTGCGGGCGCGGAAGGTCCGATAGGCTGCCGAGGCGATGAAAAAGGCCAGCAGGGAGAACATAGTCGCCTCCAGCGGCACCTGCACGTTCATGAACAGCCAATCAAACACCGTGCCGGGATCGGTTTTCCAGACGATGCCGAAGACGAACATCACCGCGAAGCTGATCAGCGTCACAAAGCTGTAGCCAAACCCTTCGCGGCGGTGGCGGATTTTTTCCACGTGGGTGCGGAACAGGCTGCCCAACCCCAGCACCAGCGCAAAGCCGCCAACTATAATGGCCCAGTCCAGCGCGTCCTTGAAGCTGGCTTTAATCATCTGGTGGGGAATGAAGAACTGGACGAACATAAACACCCCGGCCAGAAAACCCATTGCAATTGGTATCTGTAGGCGCATAATTGTCTGCTCTTATCAACTGGGTCTTGCTGACCCGCTGTTCAGATCTGCAGCCATGTGAGAAGCTTCTCCAACCAGGGCTGCAACTTCGGCGTAAAGACGGCCAATGTAGCCAGAGTCACCCCGACCAGCAGTCCGGCCGCCAGTAGTACTTTGCCGTAGTCTTGCCCCTTGAGTTGGGCCATCAGCAGCGGGCTGCGCGACAGGTAGGCACTGGCCGCATACAGCTCCTCACCCATCAACGTATAGTCACAGGCAGTGATGAAGAAGGGAAGCTGAGTGTCGGCGTCGGTGCCGGCAATCTGGATAGCTCCTGTCATATTGCCCGTTTCGGCCAGAATCAGCGCCTCGGCGTAGAAGTAGCCCATGAAGAAGTTGGCGGCGGGCTTCTCCCGTACCATTATCCCGTCCACCGCCGACGTGTAGCCAAACTGGCTGTCAGTGATGTAGTAAATGTTCTGCGGTTCGTACGCGTCCGGTTTGCCCGCCTCGATGTAGGCCTGATGCACTATCTCGCGCTCGGCGGTCATCACCAGCGGATCCTGGCATGGCACAATAATCGGCGTTTCATATGCGGCTGCCCGCCGCGCTATGTGACCCAGAATAAGCATGGCAGCTATGGTCGCGATGTCGCTTATCCCGCTCAGGCCTGATACGAATAGCATGGGCCGGCCCATCTCGGTGGCCCGGCCGATGGCGTCGTTGACTGCCTGCAGACCGGGAATAGGCCGAATGTACATATCCCGGCGACTAGCAAAGTGAAAACACAGAAGAACGATCATCGAGTATACAAGGGCAACGGCCAGCACGTTGGTCTCGGCCACATCGTACCAGGCGGCAACCGGCTGGTAAGGGCCAACTGCCGCGGAAAGTGCCTCCACGGCCCCGCCAGCAGTTATTCTTGTCGGGTCTTTGAGGTCAGTCGCCCACTTCTCTCCTGCCGGCAGGTAGACTGCGCTTATTTGGATATCGTAGTCTGTACCTGGCCACAGGTCCCGCACGACTGCCTTGGTCCTCTGGGCGCCGTCGACCACCTCAACCGGCACCAACTCTTCCCCAAGCTCCGCCGCGTATACTCGGTATCCCTGGAGGACAAAGCCTGCCACACGTTCGGCGTCTTGGCGCATCTCCCACTCGACCACCAGCCGGGTACCTGATTTGTCTTCCTCATCATCCTGCACTCTGAGCTGCACGGGCGCAGAGAATTCGTCTCCTGCCATCTGCTGAGCCTGGGCACTGCCCACGAGCAAGCACCAGGCCGCTGCTGCCAGCAGCAGGCACCGAATTGTCTTCAGCGGCAATCGCGATGTCATTGTTGAATAAGCTCAATGTTAGCGCGCGGGATAGTGAGTTGGTCGCCAGATTCGGTGCGAATACGGGCCACTCGCACCAATGACTCGGTCTCGATTTTCTGCAGCTCCTCGGGCAGCGCCGTGATCTTACCCAGCACGCCAAAGTAGGGGTCGCGGATCAGCCGGACCGGGCTGCCTACGCTCAGCTCCGTTATGGTCGGCTCCGGCGGCACCTCTGCGCTGCTGGGGTGGGGGATGATCACCTCCGGGCGGATTACTCCGGCACGGATCTGGGTGGCGCCGTTCAGCGAAGCCTGCTCACCGGTATGAGTTGTCAGCAGATCGAACGTGCGCTGCGCCATAGGCAACTCGCCGAAGCCTTCGGTGATTATCAGGGTGATGCCCACGTCCTCGTCGCCGGTGATAGCCACGCCCAGCGTCTCGCCCAAAAGTTTGTCCAGCACCGCCGCATCAATCCCCCCAACTATTACTCCAGCTGCCCTCACCTCGCGGGCCTGCTGCAGTGCGCCCAGGGTGACCTGCGCTCCGCCCACAATTAGTTTGTCACGGCAGTCTTCGACAATCAGGTCAGCGGTCAGCGGCTGAGCCGGATGGTCAACCGCTATCATAATCTCCCCGTGAGCTTCGCCGCCAATCCCGATGATGCCCTGAACCAGCGCGCCCTGGCACTCCACGACGGCCCCCTCATCGCCGAGTACCTCCACCACGGTTCCGTCAATATATGCAGTAAGCTCCACCGGCACTGCCGGCCCCCGTATCAGCACCTGGCCGGTAACCGGGCTGATATTCTCAACGGTTCCTGCCATGGGACTGCGGGAGACCGCGTGGAAGATACCCCACAGCGCCTTGTGCTCGGCGATTGGTTCGCGAGTCTGGACTGAATCGCCCTCTGATTTCAGCATAAGCCGCGGCACTTCTTCGGTATTCACATTCAGATCGTGCGCCACATTGATCGTGGTCACATTGCCCGGTAGGGCGGTTTCGGCCACCACTTGTTCAGCAGCCACCACATCACCTACCGACACCTTCACCTGCCCGGTCAGCGGCAGGCGCCGCTCTTTGCGGATGGTGATTGACTCGGCCACTGTCAGTCCTGGGGTATATGCCTGTGCCATTATTGCACTTCCGGGTAAAGCTCAACCGCCTGGGCCCACTGTCTGGCCGCCAAGCGCTGTTGCTCAGGCTCTGCGGCCAGCTCCAGGGGTCGGCCCCGGGCGTCAATGATTAGGCCTGCTGCGCCACCCTGTACGTGCGTTTTGACTGCCCGACCGCGTCCTGCACCGATGTCGTACCGCCGCGCCGGATCAATGGTCACCGGGCGAGTTGTGTCTTCAGGTAGTTCAATGCGTCGCAGTTCCCCGGCAGTTATTTCGTAACGTTCATCTGTATCAGTGAAGGTGATCACTACACAGGGGCCACCGGCCCGCCCCTGCCCGACCGGAGCCAGGCACGTGCCCAGCGGAACTAAACAGTCACGCACAAACACCTGGCGCGCCGCCTCTGGATGCACCTGGGCCAGCACGCCCAACTGCGGCATCATAAAGATGCTATCCACGGCCAGCCGGGTCACGCCCTCGGGAGCAAAGCCATCAATTAGCATCATCGCCGCCTGGATGCGCCGGGGTGCGTGCGACAGAGTTCCTCCCGAGCCGACCAGCAGATCCAGACGCATCATATCCACCAGCGTCTCTTCGCCGGCGCGGGTCTGCTGGAAAGCGTCGGCGATATCCCGCTCCTGCTGGACCCCTTTGAGCCCCGTGGCCAACTGCTTGTGCTGTTCAAAGGCCAGCCGCAGGGCCTCGCGGGCGATGCTCTGCTCCAGCTTCAGGCCCTCCAGCCACTGGGGTACAGTCGTGGGGCGGATCATCTTATTGCGGATGCGATTTTCCAAATCGCCTGCCTCAATGTCACCAGGAACCCAGCGCAGGACATTATTCAGGCCGGTTGCAGCCACCACGTTGGTGATTGAGTAGCTCATGCCCAGGTTGGCACTAACTGTGCGGTTGAATACTCCCTCAAAGACGCTGAAAACGTCGGTGGTCGCCCCGCCGATATCCACGCCCACGATGTTGATGCCCTGGTCGGCGGCTATCTGCTGCATAATATCGCCGACCGCCGCCGGCGTGGGCATTATATCAGCATCCACCCACTGCATTAGCTTGCTGTAGCCCGGTGCCTGGGACATAACATGGCGCAGGAATTCTTCCTGGATTTCCGCGCGAGCCGGGGCGAGGTTTTCCTGCTCGAGGGTAGGGCGCAAATTATCTACCACTGTCAGGGCAGTGACATCCTGCACTGTCTTGGCAATACGGGTGCGCGCCGCCACGTTGCCTGCATAGATAACAGGCAACTGAAAGCCGCTACCCAGACGAGGCTGGGGCTTGGCAGCGGCGACCACCTCGGCCATCTCCACGACTCTGCGCTCCTCTCCACCGTCCACCCCTCCGGAGATAAGGATCATATCGGGCCGCAGCCGGCGCAGCCGCTCGATACGTTCGTGGGGCCGCCGCCCGTCGTCCAGAGCCAGCGCATCCATTACAATGGCGCCCGCGCCCAGTGCCGCCCGCTGGGCACTTTCTGCCGTCATCCGTCGCACCAGCCCCACCACTGCGACCTGCAGCCCTCCCCCGGCGGAACTGGTGGAGACATACACGTCGGTACCTGTGCCATTCTGCGCCGGGCGAATTAGCTGACCATCGTCGTCGAGCAGTTGCCTGCCGGAAAGCTCTTCCAGCTCGGCGATGGCATTGCGCACGCCGACGGTAACATCCTCGAAGGGTGCCTCGACGGTCGTCGGCGCCTCGCCGCGCACCTGCAGACGATACTCATCGCCCTGACGGCCAATCAAGATAGCCTTGGTGGTCGTCGAGCCGCAGTCGGTGGCTAGAATGAAATTGATATCATTAGCTCTCATTGTTTGATCGGTTGGCCATACCGCCACCGAAGAACGCCTGTCTTTCTTCAACGGTTTCCAATTGCTGAATCATCCACTCGATGTTGTCGCGATTCTCGATTGCGCGAACAAAAATGTCGTAGTCAGCCACCGACAGGACCGCACGAATAAGAGGCTCAAAGACAATCAACGACTGGGAGGCTATAAAGCTCAGGGGTTTGAGACTTTCCAGCGTGAACAGGGCCAGCGCCGTCAGTCGGCGCTTGATGATGGCTCTCAGCACCCTGGCCAGCACCTTACGCTCCTCAAGTTGCTGGCGGTCGCGCATCGCAGTGGTCATACGTATTCGTCTCACTTGGCGGGAGATAGATAGCGTGACAGATACTCCAATACTTCCACTCTGTTGCCCTCGATGTAGAGATACAGGTCACGAGCGCTGGTCAGGCGACTACGACGTTCATTGGAACTGACCGCCACTTCATCCTCTCCGTTGGGCCAGTACGTCCTCAAGTTGCTCCACAGCTTCTTCCGGGCTCCCCAGAAACTCGCCACTGTGATCCCTTCGCGGTCGAGGGTGAAACGCACTGGCGCATAATGAGCAGAAACCGCTGCTGTCAGCAGCACTGCCGTTAGCAAGGGATAGAAGTGACCGCCGTAGATAACAGCGACCGCTGTGGTCATTACCACAACAAAAACTGCCACAGTAACGCTCAGCAGAGGCCGCCGGCGCGGCAGCCACACCCGCCAGGACAGCACCTGGTCACCACTATCATGGGTTTTACTCTGGTCCTGTGTACTCACCGTAGGCCTCGCCCCGATGCTTGGCTATGTACTGATAGGCTGAGTATGCCGCAATGGTGGCATCCCCTACCGCGGTGGTCACCTGCCGTATCACAGTGTCGCGAATGTCACCTGCTGCAAAGATACCCGGCTGATTGGTTCGCATATTCATATCCGTGGTGATGAACCCGTCGTCCAGTTCCAGCAGGTCCTCGAGCCAGTCAGTATGCGCTATCTCGCCAATTGCCACAAAGACGCCGCTCACCGGCAGCAGCCACTCGGCGTCAGTTTGAGTGTTACGTAGCTTCAGTTGCTCCACTTCCTCTTCGCCGATTATTTCCTGTACCACTGTGTTCCACAACGGCTCGATGTTGCCGCCATCTATGATCTGTTGGCCGAGGTAAGAGTCGGCACGTAGCCGATCGCGCCGATGAATCAAGTAGACCTTTTTGCAGATGTCAGCCAGATACATAGCATCCTCGACCGCTGCATTCCCTCCCCCCACCACAGCTACCGTCTCTCCCCGAAACAGAAAACCATCGCAGGTAGCGCAGTACGAGACGCCTCGCCCGCGCAGTTCCTTCTCTCCGGGCACATTCAAGCTGCGCGGAAACACCCCCGTAGCGATGATGACGGCCACAGTCAGCCAAGCACCATCGCTGGTCTGCACCAGCCAACGGCCATCGTCGTGGCGCTTGATACCGGTGGCCTCTTCCTGGACTATCTCGATGCCGTGGTTCTCTACTTGCTGGTGGACCCGCTGACTTAGTTCTGCGCCACTGATACCCTCGGGAAATCCCGGGTAGTTCTCGATCAACGAGGCAGTCAGCAACTGCCCGCCGGCAACGCCTTTATCGAGCATAACCACATCAACGCCATAGCGCTTGGCGTACATCGCTGCAGTGCATCCGGCAACACCGGCACCAACGATGACTAGTTCAACTTTTGTGCTATCATTCACTGGGAACAATCCCTAACTTGAGCGAAGGGATATTGCACGGCTACTTTGTTATTCCTCCTCCAGTCAGCTCCTCCTCCCTTCTCAGACAAGTAGACTTCAGGGCAGCAGACTTGCGCGGGATATGCGCATAATATATACTTCTACTTAGCATACAAGTGCGCGTCCCGCTCTCCATAGTCCTCTGTTCAATTGTGTGCCCTGAGCTGACTGAATGAGACGAGGTGACAACGGTTGGCAGTCATCCGGGAGCTATTGGCTCGAGCCGTCCTGGCGCTGGTGGGCCTGCCCATATTGATCGCGTGCGCCTACTGGGGCGGCTGGCCGCTGTTGATATTAGTGGCGGTGGTCACTCTTATAGGTCTGGGCGAGTACTACTCCGCGGTTTTCACAGCGAACATCTTCCCCGCAGTAGTCGTAGGCTTTCTGGGAGCTTTGGCGCTGTTGGCCGTCACGGCTTTCAGCACGCCGCAGCAGTGCGACTTAGGTGTGCTCATTGTGCTGGCAGCGGTCGCAGCCACCGCTATGCTCAGTCAAGTTAAGGGCAACTCCTACGCCGGGGCCACCGTCAACAGCGCTACGACAGTATTCGGAGTAGTCTACGTCGGCCTGCTGATGAGCTTCTTGCTGCGGTTGGCCAATTTCGATCTTCCCGCCGCGCTTGGTGAGCCAGCCGGCCTGTTTGCCGCCAAAACTGGTACGCTGCTGCTGGTGGCAGTTCCCGTCTGGACCCTGGACACCTTCGCCTTCATCATCGGTTCCGCGTGGGGCCGGTACCGGTTAGCGCCCCAGCTTAGCCCCCGTAAGACCATCGAGGGGGCTCTGGCCGGCTTCATCGGCTGCGTCGGTCTGACCGTCCTGCTGGGCTGGTGGCTGAAGCTGCCGGTGGCCCACAGCCTATTCCTTGGCATTCTTCTTGCAGTAGTGGCCCAGCTAGGCGATGCCGCCAAGTCCACTATCAAGCGCGATCTGGGCATTGACGACTTCGGCAACATCTTCGGGCCCCACGGCGGCATTCTGGACCGCTTCGATGGGCTGCTTTTCGCTATGCCCGCCGCCTGGCTGTATCTGACTGCCTTGCTGGGAAGCTAACAGCCCCAGGTGAAACCGCTCTATGCGTCGCATGATCATCTACAACCCACGCGCTCGCGCCACTCATGCTACGCGCCTCAGCCAGGCCGCTGACGCCAGGCTGGCAGCAAACGGTGGCTACGAGCTAAAGGTCCCCCGCAGGCCGGAGCAGGCTACTATCCTGGCTCGCCAGGCGGCACAAGACGGCTACGATCAGGTGATCGCCGCCGGCGGTGACGGGACTATCAATGCCGTGGTGGAGGGGCTGGCCGGCTCGCAGACGGCTTTGGGGATTGTCCCTCTGGGGACTGGCAACGCAGCCGGCTCTAATCTTAGTCTCAGGGCCGGTGATATTGCCGCTGCCATGGATCTGATCGTCCAGGGAAACACTAGGCGCGTGGACCTGGGCCGGATGAACGGGCGCCATTTCCTGACGATGGCGGGCATTGGACTCGATGCCCAGGTCGCCTATGAACTGCACACCGCCTGGAAGCGCCGGCTGGGCAAGATCGCCTTCATTCGCCAGTTCTTAAGAACTACCTTCAGCTACCAACTTCCCCAGTGCCAGGTCGGGATAACCGGAGGCGAAGAGGACCTCGTCCTGGATGAGCCGCTGTGGACAGTACTGATCTGCAATATGCCCATCTTTACCTGGCGGGTGAATGTAGCTCCTGATGCCTCCCCCGATGACGGCCAGCTTGACTTTATCATCTTCCACCGTTGCAGTATGCGGCAGCTTATTTCGCTGGCCGGCGATAACTTCCTGTTCGGCGCTGATATTAGCCGGCACCCTTATGTCACCATCGCCCAGGGCAGGCACATGCAGATAACCGCTGAGCCGCCGGCCTACTGGCAGGCCGACGGCGATGTCGGCGGACAGACACCCGTGACAGCGGAAGTGGTCCCCTCTGCCCTTGATCTAATCGTGCCCTAACCTCGCCCCGCTATTGCGGCGCGGGAGGCGCAGGTGGCGCGGGAGGCGTGGGCGGCGCGATGGGTGGTGGCTCAACTGGTGGCTGGGGCGGCGCAGGGGCCTCCAGCTCGATGACACTTGCCTCCTCAAAGTTGTCCCGATAGGCAATAGCCACTGCAATTGTCGTCACTGGACCAGCTACCAGCCAGCCTACGACGCAGAGAGCCGCGCCGATCCCCGAAATAACTGAGATCAGCGCCGCAAAACCGAAAAACCCCCAGTACTCGGGCTTCACCTTGTCAATGCTCTGGCTGATGGCCTCCCCGACAGCGAGGCGACGATCAATAATCAGCGGAAAGACGAACAAAAACAGAGCCCCAATTGCCCAACCGGCGGCCAGAGGAATCAGTTGGCCAAGCACCGGCACAATTGCTTCCAGAACAGAGGCAATAACGCCTACCACCAGGCAAATGACGACATATATGAGCCAGGCTAGGAAGGACTGTCCAAATACCTCGAAGCCTTTGCCGATGTCGCCGATCTCCGGCTGGTAATCGGGCTCTCTAAGCTGGCGCAAGATGACGTAAAACCACCCGCACATCAACGGCCCAGCTAGAATACCGATTGTCAAGACCGAGCCCAATCCCACGAGCAAAGCCAGAACAATGTGGACGCCAACGCTCTTGGTGAATGTCTCCCACGCCTTGCTGAACCAGTCACTGATTCGGATCATTGAACCCACTCCTTTGGCGACTATTAGCGACCTATAACCAACTGTTCGCCGTCGCCTGGAGAATATCCTCCTATTGCCGTTGAATATAATAACAGCCTACAAGCGACGCGCAGGTTATCATCGGCCATTCAGCGAAACTATACCGTACAGGCAATTACGACCGGGCAGGAAGCAGGCAATGAGCCCTGAACCCTCCCGACATGGTTCTGCGTCGGGGCTGCGATCACTGGTAAGTATCGCCGTCGTGCTATCCTTGCTGACGACGTGCCTGGCCCTGGCTGGCAGCGACGCAGTAACTACCTTGTCGGGGCAGGATGTGAGCGAACCTATTGAGGAGCAGGTCGAGCTGCTGCCCTGTCAGCCGGTTGATCCCGAGCTGCGACCGACGGTGCTGGCGGAGGGCCTGGAGGATTTCCATGGGCTGCGGCGGGTGGGCCGGAGCAAGATCACCGGTGAGATTCGCACAATCGAAGTGGCCCAGATCAAGCCGGTTGTAACAGCCAGGCGTCGCGGCAGCACTACTAAAGCAATCGCCCTGACCTTCGACGACGGCCCCCATCCCACTTACACCACCAAGATTCTCGATATTCTGGCCGAGCATCATGCCCAGGCCACTTTCTTTGTTCTCGGGATATACGCTCAGAAATACCCGCACATTGTTCGCCGGCAGATTGCCGAGGGCCACGAAGTTGCTATCCACAGTTGGGCGCACGGCAGGTACACTCGGATGTCCACCGCCGCAGTGGCTGAAGATATTGCTCGCTGCCAGAAGCTAATCCGCTCGCTGAGCGATGAGCCGGTCGGGCTGCGCTGGGTGCGTCCGCCTTACGGAGCTACGAATGCAGCAGTGGAGCGGGTTATCGCGCAAGCTGGCTGCCAGGTGGCTACGTGGTCGGTTGATCCCGCCGACTGGCGCCAGCCCGGCAGCAACGCCCTTTATCAGCACATAATGAGCCACGCTCACAGTGGGGCGGTGGTGCTGATGCACGACGGCCCAGCTCATCGTGAGGGCACGGTGAAAGCACTACGCCGCATCATACCGGGCCTGCAGAAGCGCGGCTATCAGTTGGTGACGATGTCGCAACTGGCCGGCCTGGTGCCGGTATTCACCGGTGAGGTCTACCTGATAACAGGTTCAGATTGTATCCGTCTGGCGCCGGCCGCCGAGCAGATGCAGGTCATTATTGACGGCGAACCAATCCAGCCCGAACACCGTCTGCTGGTCGGCAACGGGCAACTCCTCCTGCCACTGGAGCCATTCATCAAGCGGCTGGGCGCCTCCTACCAGTGGGATAAGCAGCGCCAGGTAGTGACCATCTGCGGGTTGCGGGGAACACTCACCCTGTACCTGGACAGTCACCGGGCCGAGAAGGATGGCGAGCCGGTCCGGCTGCAGGTGCCGCCGGTGCTGTTCAAAGACACTGCCTTCATCCCGCTGTGGGCACTGGCCAACATCACCGGCGCCCGGGCTCGCTATGATTCGACTGGCGAGATAATACATATGAACTCAGCGCTTTCGGCACTTGTCGGTCAGCCCGACATTGGTGGCCTCCTGAACTATCGGCAGCACCTCTTCGGGTTTGCCTCTGCCAGCTTTTCAGTTGAACGATGAATGAGCACTTTGTCATACACCTCGCCAACTCCTATCAGTTGTGTTATACTGCGCGCCAACGAGGGCAATTCTTCTCAAATCATACTCCCGCCTCGCAATCTATTCTCAGCATTTACTGGCTTGGAGTAGCAATTGCAGCATCAGCAAACGAGGCAGCTTATGAAGACAGAGGTTAGCTCCGACGCTCCGGCACAGACTATTCGTTGTCGCTATGCCATTATCGGCTCGGGTATCGCCGGCCTGTGGACTGCGCTGCATCTGCCCCAGCAGGACGCAATCGCGATCATCACCAAGAGTGCAGTACGCGAGAGCAGCACCCAGTATGCTCAGGGCGGAATCGCTGTCGCACTGCCTCCGAGCGACAGTCCCGAGTTGCACGAGCAAGACACCCTGGAGGCCGGCGCCGGCCTCTGCGACAAGCCTGCTGTCGAGGTACTCACTCAGGAAGGCCCGCAGGTCGTTGAAGAGCTTATTAGCTATGGCGCGGTCTTCGACCGCGAGGATGGTCACCTGGCTTACGGTCGGGAGGCGGCGCACGGCATCAGCCGGATAGTCCATGCTCACGGTGACAGCACTGGCGAGGAGGTCGAACGGACTGCCTACGATGCGGTGCGCGAGGCGCCCAATATTACAATCTATCAGGAGACTGCTGCTGCCGAGTTACTCGTTGCTGACGGCGAATGTGTCGGAGTCGAGGCCATCGCTGTTCCCGGTGGCGAGGTGACGCGCTTTATCGCTGATGTTACCCTCGTTGCCACCGGCGGGGTAGGCAGTCTGTACAAGTACTCTACTAACCCTCCGGTGGCCACAGCCGACGGCATCGCTCTGGCCTACCGGGTTGGTGCCGCCCTCGAGGACCTGGAATTCATCCAGTTTCATCCCACAGCCCTGGCCGATGAGGGCTATCCCAAGTTTCTCATCTCTGAGGCAGTGCGCGGCGAAGGAGGCAAGCTGCTCAACGCCGACGGCGAGCAGTTTATGAGCCGCTATCATCCCCGGGCAGAAATGGCCCCGCGCGATGTTGTTGCCCGCGCGGTCTACAGCGAGATGCTGAAGGCCGCGAATAACCAGGTTTACCTAGACTTCCGGCCACTTGGCACCCAGCGTATGCGCGAGCGCTTTCCTGGTATTCTCGATGAGCTGCACCAACGAGGATTTATCCCCGAGCAGCAGCCGGTGCCGATAACCCCCGTCGCCCATTACATGATGGGGGGCATAGCTACTGACCTGCACGGACAGACAGATATTGGCAGGCTGTTTGCCTGCGGGGAATGTGCCAGCTACGGCGTGCACGGCGCTAACCGGCTGGCGTCCAATTCCTTGCTGGACGGGTTAGTATTCGGCAAGCGCTCGGCCGCTGCCATGGCCAAAATTCAGCCGCTTTCTGAGACTTTACAAGAGCAAGCTGTCGCCTGCAAACAGAACCACATCCTGGCGGCACCGGCTGACTTGAAGCCGCAAATACAACAGTTGATGTGGAAGCAAGTCGGCATCATTCGCGACGGTGATGGTCTGGATAGAGCGCAGGCACAGCTCGAAGAGTGGAGCAAACAGATAGCGGTCTCCCCCAGCCCGGCGTTGGCTGAGTTGGAGGCAGCTAATATGTGCCAGGTGGGGATGCTAATGGCTGCGGCGGCGCTGCACCGCACCGAAAGCCGCGGCGCTCACTATCGCACCGACTTTCCCGACACTAATAAGGCTTGGCGAAAGCACGTGATTGTGCATAGATCGCCCGCAGGTGACCTGGCAGTCTCAGACCGGCCCGTAGATGCCAGCACTACGGATTGATCCTCATCGCCGTTGCAGCGTCGGCGGATTACGGAACCCGAGACGATGCTGTGTGGGAGCTTGCAGTCTGAGGCAGCTTCTCTAAGGGTAATCTCCACGAATGACCGATCTACGACGACAAATAACAAGACTGTCCGATCGCCCCAGCTGTCGCGTCCTCGCCGTTGCGGCAGGGCTTATCACCTTCGCTGCACTTATGTGGTCAAACCTGGGGCATCCTGACTTCTGGCTTGACGAAAGCATCACCGCCGGACACATCGCCAAGCCCCAACATATACACTGGGACGCCTTCCATCCTCCGAGTTACTACTGGCTCCTGATGCACTGGCGCGATATTTTCGGGCCCGGCGACGTGGCCCTGCGCTCATTTTCGGTTCTGTGGGCGCTGCTGGCAGTGGTGCTTGTCTGGTTGCTGGCTTCCAGGCTGCTGGAGTCGCCCGCCGATTTGCTGGCCCTGTGGCTGTTTGTGCTCTCGCCGCTGGGGCTGCTGTACCTGCGCACGGCCCGCTATTTCGCAATGACTACCGCCCTCTTTCTACTGGTCGCCTACCTGCTACTGCTGGCGGCAACAGCGGGCCGCTGGCGACACTATATCCTGTTGGGTCTAGCCGCCGCAGCACTGTTGTG
>JAUVZM010000059.1 GCA_030602615.1 bacterium | reverse complement strand
GGGCTGTGTTGGCAGGTGCTGCCTCCAAAAAGCCGCCGTGGAAAGCATCGTACATGCCTCCCAGTCCCTTGCAGGGGGAATCCCCCTCCCATTCCTGGTCGAGGTTAAAGTCGAAGTCATTGCAGCCTCCCGGCGGACTTCCAGGGTCGGTAGAAGGACAGTCCAGGAGCGCCGGGTCCAGGTACGGCCACACTGGGTGCCACCACGAGCCTGTCGCGCCGGGGCTATAATGGTCCCAGTTGACGGTTACAAAGAACCCGTCGTAATCCGAGGTGTACATCAGAAACGACAAGGCAGTCTGCTTCGTGTTGCTCAGACAGCTGGCCTGGTGGGCCTTAGCCCTGGCCTTGGCGAACACGGGAAACAGAATTGCGGCCAGGATTGCAATAATCGCAATCACGACCAGCAATTCAATGAGCGTAAAACCTGTTCGCTTGCTAATCATCATACTCATCCTTCCGGTGTGGTTTGTGCTCTTTACATAGTGTTGTGTCAGGGTACTGCGGGAGGGCGCTCACGTACTCTTCGTTGCCAGGAAAGTAGTCACCTCCTTTGTAAGACGTTATCTGCGCCCAACCTAGGCCGTTTACATAATACTGCCTCCCGCAACTTTTGTCAAGAGCCTTTTGCAATCGAAGTGTGGCTTGCACAGACTCGGCTAGATCTACCTAGTTAAGCGCTCACTTTCTCAACGGTCTCACATTGCTCCGCCCCGGCTTCCGACGCTTCTCTTCCTCAGCGCTCCCCCAGGCGCTTGCTGGCTATTGCTGCTATCACCACCGGAATAATGAGTGTCGCCGTAAACGCCATAGTGGCGTACGTCAGCATCTGGGCGGGCGGTGCTGAACCAATCGTCTGCCGGAGAGCATAGCGGCCAGCCAGCAACAGGGCAACGGAGAGGATTACCTTCAGCAGGTGACCGACAATACTGGCCTCTTCTCTGTAGTTGTCAAGGTGGCGGAGAGCCAGATAGCCCAAGCCGCCGCCCAGCAACGCGCCGGCTGCCGGCATGCCGTTCTGCAGGGCCTCCCCGAATACGTACATCACTGTGCCGGCGACAGCCACCACCGCGACGCACTGCAGTGTGCTCAGCTTGAGTCGACCCGTATCAATCCAGTCCATCACCTTCACATAAACACACAGCAAAGCAGCCCCCAGCGCCAACCCGACCAGAATATCGGCCGGCCAGTGAAGCTGCAGATAGAGCCGTGAGAAGGAGACCAGCATAATTATGCCAATTGGTATCAAGCGCCAACGCCAGGAGCGCAGTTGCAGGGCGATATATCCCCACACGACCGCGGGGAGCAAGGCATGACCGCTGGGCATCGAATAACCCTCAGCAGTAGACAGTGCCAGGGGGTGGAGAAGATGAGGGTACTCCAGATAAGGGCGCGGAACCGCCCAGAGTTCCTTGCAGACCGCCATAACGTAGGCCGAGACCACAAAGCCCATAAACAGACGAAAGCCCAGACGCCGGTTGATACAGAGGTAAACGATGAGGAATACCACAAAGTAGGCTTCTTCGGCCCCCAGGTAGGTGATGCCCTCGAAAAAAAGATTCAGCGCAGGGCAGCGAATGCGCTCCAGCGCCACTAATATATCCAGACCGCTCATATCAGTTGCTCAGCGGTCTGTCGGAGGCCAGTTTTGTCGGCGGTGGAGGTGGCTAAGCCCATTGTAGGCCTATTATTCGCGACCTGTCGCTTATTACCTGCTTGCTGATCATTGACGCAGTTTGTGGCTATGTTTGTGTTTATCAGGATGCACCTATGGGTATATCAAGAACGGATAAGCTTATTATCAACCTTTCGTCATATGGAGGCCAGTATCATGTCCGGGCAAGAGAGCCAGGTCGCTCGACAAGGGCGGCAGCCGCTAGCATTGCTTTCGCCATGCAACCGGCAGCAGGGCATAATTGGGATATGGGTTGCCATGGCGCTTCTGGCACTGCTAGGAATGGCTGCCGTGACCATTGATGTCGGGCGGCTAGTACTGGCCAAGCAGGAGCTGCAAGATGTGGCAGATGCAGCGGCGCTGGCCAGTGCCGCCACGCTTCGTGAGGGCATGGACGTAGAACGTGCCAAGCAAACCGCCATAGACATAGCGGCGAGCAACACGATTCTAGGGCAGCCGGCGGTTCTGGACCCGGACGTAGACGTAGAAGTGGGCGCATGGGATGCCGAATTGGGTCAAATAGTGCCGTGGTCGGCGATGTTTAACAGTATGGCGGTACAAGTGACAATGCGGCGCACCCAAGATTCACCCGGTGGATCAGTCCCTCTGATCTTTGGTACTATCCTCGGTGTGGACAGTGTGCCGATGAGCGCATCGGGCGCGGCTGGTGTGGTAGTGAGCGGAAACCCGAGGGAGCCTGTCGAGATCATGGTTGTACAGGATGGCTCGGGGTCGTTCGCAGAAGAGTGGGAACTGGCTATAGATGCGGACTTCGCACTGGTCCAGCTCGTCAACAACGTATCCATAGACGATGATGCCACCGGATTTGTGGCATTCAACGACGAGATTCTACAATATGGAGAGGAGGGCTGGTACAAAGACTGGTATAAGGAGTGGTACAAGCATTGGTACTGGACCGGGCGTAGATGGAGGTGGTACTGGGACTACTCGTGGGAGTTTCGTTGGAAGTATGGCACGGTGTATGCGGACCTTATTCTAGAGCTCACTGCTTATGAAGAGGGCCTAGATCTCCCTGTGGAGGTCGAAGAGGTATACGAACACGCCGACGCCACCGAGCCCAACGGCTACACCAACCCCGGAATCGCCCTGGACTGGGCAATAACTGAGTTCATGGACCACGGTAACTCGGAATGCGCCCAGGTGATCGTCTTGGTCAGTGACGGCATGCCCTTCGGCTCTACTGACGGCGTGACCGAGGGATATCGGGGTTACGCGATAGCCCAGGCTAACCGGGCGGAGGCGCAGGGCATTAGAATTCACACAATCACCCTGACGTCTGAAGAATACGGCGAATACGGATACGGCGGGGCTGACTTTGAGTTCAATCAATCGCTTACTCGCCTGGGCGGCTACGCCCTGCGCACACATAATCCAGACCACTTGCAAAGCCTGTTGATTACCGTCGGCGCCATTGAGATCGGAAGCCCCTTCCTGTTTAAGTAGCAGCGGCGACTGCCAGCCGATGCAGCATGCGGTCAACCCAGCAACGTCCCCGGGCAGCGACTACCCCCTACTATGTTTTTGTCACCGCCGCTGAACTACCTCTGTTTGGACTTGAGGAGGATTCCAGATAGATTCATAGGAACAGACGCGGGTGGCCTATCTCGATGTTACCCACTGCGAGCATAAGGTCACACAGCTGCTCGGGGTCATGAGTGCGCAAGGCGTAGCCGCCGTTGCACACCAGCGATTCATTAAACTCGAAGTCGGCCCCGCCAGTGCCGTACGCGCCCTCGTCCTCGACAGTGAGGGTGACGGTGTGGATTCTGATCCCCGCAACGGCGGCCCGCTCGGCAGCATCTATTGTCGCCTGGCGCCGCTGCGCAGTAATCGCATCGGTGGAACCGTAGGGCATACCATCGCTGACCATCACGATAACCTTACGCGACTCGGACCCGCCAGCGAGGAGCTGGTCAATCGCCCAGTTAATGGCAACAGCCGGGTTGGTGTAGCCGTTAGGGCTGTGGCCACTGGCGAGATTGTACATGTCGTTGACGGCGGGCGGTAGGTTCTCCTCATCGTCATCGTAAAGCTCGGTCACTTCCAGACTTAGAGAATCTCCTGGAACCCCACGTCCGCCCTCGTCGGTGCTGGCAATGTCATTGTCAAAAGCGACAAATCCTACACTATCACCGGCGATGGAGACGCCATTCATCAGATCTATCATAGCCCAGTCGCCGTCTATGGCATCTGCCCATTCCTCCTGGAATGAGCCGGAGGCGTCCTGGACCACTATGATCTCCACCACGTCTCGCGGCGAGGTCGAGCTCCTGACACTGGCTGCACCCAACGCCGCCATATCCACATGTTCCACTCCGAATAGCCCGCCAAAGATCATCGGGATAGGTCCGTCGGGAGAGTCGGTCGTTCTGCGTGCCGTTACCTTCACCGCCACCGCCGTGAAAGTTGCAGACCACGGGACTATCTGCTGGGCTTGGGGATCCCACCCTCCTATCTCCACGTCGATAGCGGGATCAAGCACTAATGGCCGGCCCAGTACCGTATTGGCATTAGCTATCTCAACTGCGGCCTGTTGCGCTTGGTGTATGTCAAAACCTTGACGGAGTCTGGCGCAGCCCGCCAGCGCAGCAGCATCCGCAACGTCCTGTAGTTCCTGTTTCGCGAGGGCCAGGCGGCTCACGTCTATGCTGAGCGCCGCCATTCCCAGCAGCACCATCAGCGCCAGGACGACCATGACCAGAACTGTGCCCTGCTGTGACTCTTCGTGTTGTGTCCACATGGCTGTTCCACCTTTAAACCTGTTTTGTGCAACTGACATGATACATTATAAACTTTTTTAGAGAATTTGTCAAGGCTTCGTCAAGCATTTGTGACGAAATTGTGTACAATGCCTTCGCAATAGCATACCCACCCCACCACAAGTCTAAACAGATTCATCCGTAGCATCATACTGCCCTGCCGTTCACACTCGTGAGGGAAGTATTCAGATTAGCAGTCCGCCGGTGGCCGGCTGCTTACGCTCTCACCATTGACATCAGGCGTTACCAGCGACTACAATTACGGAGAGTATGCACATCTATGTGAAGCAGAACCGCTATGGACGCTGACCGGACGAAGACAGCAATTTCTCAGAATGCGCGCGAGGTGGACGCGGGCAAGGCTCCGCGCCGCCGCTCTGGTTTCTGCTGCGGGTGTGTAGTTGGCACAGTCATCCTGAGCATCATGTTTGCCGTGGTACTCACAATGCTGTTTTCTTCTCCGGAAGAGATCGTAGCCCGGGCCAAGCGGTCGCTGGGTGGCGCTAATACCGTCGAACGAGCAACCACTCAATTAACCGAAGCCCAGATGCGGGCTGTGCGCGGGGTCAAGCCTACGGTGCAAATCCAACTGTCGGACGCCGATGTCAATGCGTATCTGAAAGAGCACCGCGACGAGCTTGAGTTGCCCTCTGGCCTAGAAGACCCAAAGGTTGCCTTTGGCGATGGATACATAGAGGGTAGCGTGCGCACCAAGGTCGCCTTTGTGCCGGTGCGGATGCGCGTGGAAATCATTCCGGAGGTCACCGACGGTAAGCTGGTGCTGCACGTCGAGGAGACCAAAGCGGGCAAGATCGGCCTGCCGGGGATGTTCCGCAAAAAGCTTGGGCGTACCATTGACGCGATGATCCAGCGAAAACTGGGCGAAAGCGACTTGCGACTGGAAAATGTTGTCGTTCAGCCTGGTCTACTCACCATCACCGTTACTCCAGCACCGTCGCAGCCCTCTGCCCCTCAATGAGGGCCTACCCCTAGCCCAGACGCGAACCGGGGTTGGTGGTTACCTACAGCGTGACCACCTGACCAGTTTCAATTGACTGCAGCGCAGCCAGTGAGACCTGCAGCGCAATCATGCCGTCCTCGCCGCCGGCGGCCACTGGTTTGTCCTCGCAGATCGCCTCAGCGAAAGCAGCAATCTCCCGCTCGAACATATTAGCGTCGAGACCGTCGAACAGTTCAGTCTCGCCACCCTCGGTCTGCACGACCAATTCGTCAAGTCCGTTGACAGCGATTACCCCGTCCGGCCCCAGGACATCCTCCATCGTCTCGGTACTGACGCCTGGCGGCAGGCCCCAGCTTAGGGACAGGCTGCCGACATCGCCGGAGGCGAACTCGACGAGAATGGTTACAGTATCCACCTCTGGGTCATACTCGGTCATAAGCGGGGAGTCGGTGGAGAGCGTCAGTCCAGAAGCCTTAACTTGCACGGGCTCACTATCAAATATCAGTCGCCATTGATCAAAGTAGTGACAGGCCATATCAATGATCGGCCCCCCGCCCATCTCTTTGTCCATAATCCAGAGCTTGGGCCTGACCGAAATACCGCTGGCGTGGCGATAGAACACCGGGCGGCCAATTGCACCGCCCTGAACCAGTTCGCGTAGCTTGTGAACCTGCTCCAGAAAGCGCTTACAGAAGCCGAGAGCAAACTTGACGCCACACTCCTGAGCTGCAGTCACCATCGCCTCACCGTCCTGCCGCGTCACGGCAATGGGTTTTTCGCACAGCACATGATAGCCCCGACGCATGGCGGCTTCACTAACAATACGGTGGACACCACTGGGAATGGCCACGGAGACCGCATCTATTCCAGAATGGTCGAACGCCTCGCGATAATCGGTATAGACAGCATCGATTCCGAACTTCTTCTGGGCGGCCAACGCTCGCGTCTCGTCTATGTCGCAGATGGCGAGAACTTCCGCACCAGGCAGCGCTTGCCATTGCTCGGTATGCACCGTCCCCAAGTCTCCCGCGCCAATAACGCATATATTTAGCTGTTCCACAACTTCTCTCCTGGCTTGTACTTTGCAGTGTTGTCGGACACCTGGACACATACCACCATGTACTGCTAGCTAGCCACATCCGTCTGTCCCGGAAAGAACCGGGCCAACTGCTGGACCGATGCCGGCCTATTGAACTTTTGACACAGGGCAAAGGGTTCGGCAAATTCCACCCCGCAGGCACTCCCATAGTAGCGGGCGACAGTCTCGACAGTCTGGAAGATGTCAATACGATGGTGGTCCTTAAGGTACTGATGCTGGCTCTGATGGGCTTTCATAGCCTCTATCTTCAGGTGGTAAGTCTCACTGATATCAATATATAGTGAGGGGATAAAGCCAATTCCCATCTGTGGCCGGCAGTAAAGAGTAGCGGGAATCATAGAGGAGGGCGCATATTCACTCTCATGGTTGGGGTTGCTAGCGTTCATGCTGGCATCCATAGCAACTTCCGCTACTTTGACGTGATGACGGTGATAGTCGTTAGGCGGAGGCACCACCAGCAGATGTGGGTCAACGCGGCGCACCAGGTTGCGAAAAGTCATCTCGACCTGGCCGTATTGGTTATGAAACCAGTCCATAAAATCATTGTCGCCGTAGCCCAACCATTCGAGCTTGGCGCCCAGTACATCACAGGCTCGCTGCATCTCACGATGGCGCGTCTCAGCCCGCTCCTGTGGGTCAGCACCCATCAGTCCACCCCTGTTTCCGTTCAGAGCCACCGCTATCGTCACGTCAATGCCTGCTTGTGCCTGCAGGGCAGCAGTACCCGAAAACTTCTCCTCATCATCAGGGTGAGCTATTACAAACAGCACCCGCCTGTCTTCGCTCATCTGAGCACCTCCGTCTTATTACAGAACTACCTGCGGCCGGCTGGCTGTTTCGCGGTCCGTCGTTACCACAAAGTCCAGACCTTGCAGATGCGTTACCGGATAGTCATCGCCCGGTTGCCCCAACGCCGCCAGGCGCAGCACGGTGCGCGCCCAGTTGTACAGCCCGTCGCTACGGCAATATAGGCGAATACGGCGAGCCTGCCTGATCTGCTTCATACCAATGGTATAGGCCTGGTGAAAGAAGCCCTCCAAATTGCCACCCACCAGTGCACGGATGGCATTGATAGTGATGGTGAACTCATTGAGCTGAACCAGACGCGGTCCACTCTCCTTGACGCCCGGCTCCGGCTCGTTGAAGGCCACGTGTCCGTGGATGCCGATACCACCGTAGCAGGTATCGATACCTCCAACGCCCTCGATATGGTCGGCCAGTGTCTCAATGTTGTTTTCGTCGGGAAAGATGACCTGCTCGTCAGGAACCGCCAAGCTCTCAGGGAGATGCGAGAAAAACAGCTGCTGCATATGCCCCTTGAAACTGAGCGGGTGGTCCGCCGACAACGCTCTGTGTTGGTCGTCAGCATATTCGTCCATAAAGAACAGATAGCAGTTTTGCAGGCTTATCTGCTCATCACGAATGATATCGACCAGCAGCGGATACTGTTCGGTCGGCCCGACGGGCAGAATCAGTCGAGTGGGCCTGCTGGCGGCGTTGGCAGTCTTGATCTCGTCAGCTATGGATCGGGCAAAATGCCTCGGCAAGTCATCAACTACCTGCAAGCGCCCGTGGGCCGCACTAATCAGCTCTTCGGTGGTCATTTGATATAGCTTGCGTATCTCGTCTTTGCGTTTCATACTTCACCACGAGTCTGTGGGCACTCAGTTGCTACCACTTTTTACGCAAAGGCTGTCGGCAATGCTACTATACTTCACGGCTCGAGCACAGTCCTTGCCTCGGATAGGGTCTTCAAATAGATCTTGGCTGCAAAATCATTGTAGCTTGTGGATGAACGTTAAGGCCTTGGCCCGCACAGAGGCCACGTCTAATTGGGAATCCGTATAGATGTCGTGGGTATCAGGACGGTCCCAGTAGTAGTCAGTGTCTTCGTGGCCATGCCAGAAGTCAGTATCTTGCACCCTGGTGCTAGTATCGGCCAGGAACTGCCTGGCCTGCACTGCCTCGGGACCCTGGGCTTGCTCTAGCAGCTTTTCCAGCATCTGGAAGGCTCGATAGTCCTTGATACCTTCGCGGCGCCCCTCCCATCCCACACTGGTGACTATTCCGTCCGGGGTAGGCAGTACAAAACCGTTGGAGATGCCGGAACTGCCGCTGCCGTCGGGATAGAGGGCATATCTCTTATCAGTTGTGTAGGCCCAGGGGCAATTACCCTTCAGACCCCAGCCCCATGTGAATAGACCGGCATATTGGCGATTCCAGCGCGCGTTACTGGCCCTATGGTCGATGCCATAGGTCCATACTTCCTTGTCCCAATGGTCAGCCCACTTTAGGACCCCGGGGCCGAGGTATTTCATAGACAGCACCCACACATCAATAAGCTGACCCACGTAGCCAACACCGAGATGGTTGATAGCTGTCACTATGCGCATACCGTGGCCGTGGATCTTTTCCAATACGGGCAAGGCCTTCCAGGCTTCCTCGGGAGCGTTTGGCTCATCAGGACCGTAGCCCAGTAGCTCCGGCCAGCCATTTTCCTGGCACTGGGCATTAAGCCAGGCGACTGTCTCATCATCGGTGGCTATTTTTGCGATCGAGCTTAATAGGGCCATACAGGGAATATCGGAGTGGATCAGCCCGGCCTGTTTGGCCAGCGGCAGGTTGTGCCACATTCGACTGTTCACGGGGGGAAGCTGTGACCAGTCTCCGTAGTCGTAGAAAGTGACCGTAGTATGCCCATGGTCGGCCATATCCCGGTATATGGCCAATTGCCATTCGTCGGTTCGGGCGTACTCGGGCACAAGGTGTTCATTGAAATATAGCCCAAAGGCAATGTCCGCCCTGGGCAGCCTGATCGGCAGTACCTCCACCAGCAGCGGGCGAGAGATAGTCTGTCCATCCGGCAAGTGGATTCTGACAGTGCCTGCGAGGGTTCCCGGTTTCTCGCGGGCGGGAATGGTCAGCCACCAGGCTACGTTGGCGCCAGCCGTTGCCTTATTCTCGTGACCGACGAAACTATTCTCCTCTTGGCGCGGCCACAGCCAGAAGGGAATTCCCAAAGCGTCTCCTTCGATAGTACGTCGCTCAAAGCCGACCAGCCGTATCTCAACTTCGGTTGGAAAATCCACAGTCAGGCGTACCGGGCCCAGTTCTTCTTCGGCCCACAGCGCTACTACTACCGGCTCCTTCTCGCCGAGAGTTGTGGTAGCAGTGAACTCCTGGGCCTCTGCTTGCGGGAGGGTAGCCTCATACCACATACTGGTAGCGCCGGGCTGCCATATTGTGGCCGCCTCCACCGGGCTGATACTAACTCCCAGCCAAAGTGCCGCAGCTACCAGTACAACTGTCCGTCGCATCGATTGCAGCTTCATCCTTGTTGACCTCCTTTTCGTTATGCCGAGCCGACACTGCTCCAGTTAACCGAGGCAGCTCATGCGGCTATATCCAATCAAGCTGATGGTGGCACCAGGGGCTAAAGGGCAATGCCTCTGCCAGGCGCCCCGCTATAGCCTCATCCCCATTGCGAATGGTCAGAAGATCGTGGCGAAATGCCGACATCACGTCCAGACGACGCGTCAGCAGCCGTTCGATGATGATATCCTTCGCCTCCAGGGTGATCTCCTTTTCAGCATCCGGTCCTTCAAACAGCACATAGTCCTTGGTTGGCGTCCAGACGTTGATTTTCAGGTCAGCCAGAAGCTGAGGGAATCGGCAAACACGCCCAAACAGCCGCTGCGGATTTATGACCTGACCCATAATTATCAAGCCTCGAAGGTCCTCAACGAAGCCCAGCTCGCGGTAAAGGTGGCGATAGGGATGATCTACCGACACATAATCAGTTACGATGGCCTTGCGCTGACGAGCTTGGGCACCGGCAGCTCTCAATATTTGGCGAGTCCCAGCTGTCCCCGCTCTGCTGGCTATTTCCAGAATTTGGATATTCGTCTCATAGGCCTCGTGCTGAGGAATCCCAAAAATCCCGTAGGCACCAATTTCTCCGTCAGCCGGATAGCGGTAAAACAGTATTTCTGTAGGTACAGCGATGAGAATCTGCCCGTCCAGAGCTTCGCGCCAGTACCCATGGCGACGGGGAGCATGCCCTCCGCAGGAGGAATACGTTGAGTTATGGGCGCAAAGTATCTCATCCTGGCGGTCGTGGAGCACCTCAATGTCAACGCGCCGGGCGTCGCTGGAAAGCCTGGCAGGCGGATCCCAGCGGACCTGGGACAGGTACAACAGGTCCCGATGGCCGCTTTTGTGGTAGAACCGATAGCCGGCACTTCGTTCTGCGCCCCGGTAGACCATCAACAGGTCACAGCGATCAGCCATAAACTCCCGAGTTGCTTCAATTATCGCAGTGCCTATCCCACGGCTGCGGTATTCTTCCTTCACGCCCACGGCATGCTCGAACGCCACTGGCACGCTGAGCTGCGGAGCAAGCATGAAATCGCGCTGATCCAGAGGAATAGCCCCCACCACCTCACCGTCCAGGTAAGCCATCCCTGCTGTCATTCGTGGGCAGTAACGGTCCCAGCCCTCCTCGCTCAGAGGACCAAATATGGGATTTCGCACCTCTAAGACGTCTGCTGTATCTCCGGGACAATATTCGCGACAGACCAATCCTTCCATATATGGCTTCTCCCTAATGGCCACCAGTTTCGGGCCACCGCCAGATATAGCTATTACCTATAAGTTCACCGTGGTGTACGAAAATCCCTCCAGCCCATCAACCAGTCA
Source organism: bacterium (assembly GCA_030602615.1). Lineage (GTDB taxonomy): Bacteria > Armatimonadota > Zipacnadia > Zipacnadales > Zipacnadaceae > JALGTD01. The sequence continues at coordinate 857 of JAUVZM010000059.1, read as the reverse complement.
CCGACAGCACTTCATCTGCTTTTTCTGCATAGTCACTTATATAGCTTGACAAGAAAGCAGCTTAGGGTAACATATGGGACTTACATTGCGCAGGCCGTGGGATTCGCATAACAACTGGTGCGATTTGTGGGGGCACATCAGGGAGGCAGAATTATGAAGCGATCCGTTATAAACCGGGCTATTTGCGAAGCCGCACAGTTCTTCGCCAGAATGAACTTCGCCTTGCCGGAGTTTGCCTTTTGGTCACCGGAACAGTGGCAGAATGGGGGACCCGAGGCTGACGAGATTCGTGATTGCATGTTGGGGTGGGATGTCACTGACTTTGGAGTCGGGGATTTCCAGCGCATCGGCCGTACTCTGTTCACGCTGCGCAACGGTGTCCATGGTGAACCCCGGTATCCCAAAGTCTATGCGGAGAAGATCATCTACAACCCCGAGGGGCAGCGTGCTCCTCTGCACTTCCACCAATCTAAGATGGAGGATATTATCAACCGGGGTGGGGGTAATATTCTGATTACACTGTGGCAAGCTGGTCCGGACAACCAGGCCAGCGAGGAGGGGTTTTCCATCTCAGTCAGTGGCCTGCGGCGTGAGGTTGCTCCGGGCCAGACGCTACGGCTTGAGCCGGGAGACAGTATCTGTCTGCCGCCACGCACGATCCATCAGTTCGGAGGGGAAGAGGGGACTGGTGTGTCAATGACCGGTGAGGTTTCTAGTGTTTGCGATGATCGCAGCGACAACTTCTTCCTGGAAAAGCTCGAGCGCTTCCCCAAACACGAAGAGGATGAGCCACCTCTACACCTGCTCTGCAACGAGTATCCACCGGCCTCCACATGATCTCCGGTGGACGCGAGGAC
>JAUVZM010000026.1 GCA_030602615.1 bacterium | reverse complement strand
TCTGGTCTACTCGCACCCAAGCCGCGGTGGTAGCGTCGCCGGTTACTACTGCCGGCCGCGTCTACATTGGCGCTCGCGACGGCACCTTCTTCGCACTAGACGCCGCTGAAGGGCACATCCTGTGGACCTTCGCTGCTGGTAATCGCATAGAGGGAGCCGCCGCGCTCGCTGGCGATCTGGTCATATTTGGCGACGGCGACGGGAGATTATATGCCTTGAGCCAGGCCACTGGCCAGCGGCAATGGGAACGACCCCTATCCGGCCCGATAAGGGGAGCCGGCACAGTAGCGGGCGATCAGCTTTTCGTCGGGGATGAGAGCGGGACGTTGTGGGCGGTAGACTGGGCTACAGGGACTACTAACTGGCAGATGGCAACTGATCAGGAGATAATTTCTGCTCCGGCCGTCTGCGAGGAGACGGTAGTAGTGGGTTCGTGGGATACTGGATTGTATGCGGCAAGCTCCACCGATGGCCAATTGCGCTGGAGATTGGATACCGACGGACCAATTTCCTGTTCGCCCACCATAAACGAGTCAACAGTGTTTTGTGGGTCGGACGACTTCTCGATGTATGCCGTAGACCTGAGCTCCGGTCAGATCCAGTGGCAAGTTAATGTCGGTGGCATGGTTAGGTCAGCACCAGCTATCGCCGGTGACCGCCTGGTCTTCGGTGGCACCGACGGTAGCGTGTACTGCCTGGACGCCAATACCGGAGAGCAGCTATGGCAGCACGCAACCGACGAAGAGGTCCTGGCCTCTGCCACTATCACCGGCGAGGTCGTCTACATCGGCTCCAAGGACGGTGTTCTGTATGCCCTGGACCTGACCAGTGGCCAGGTAAAGTGGGAGCACCACACCGTTTACGGAATCTACTCCACCCCATGTGTCGCTGCAGGCACTCTGTACATCGGTATTGCTTACTACTATGTGTCGGCATTCGCCCCCCAATAGCGTGCCTGGTAGCAGTCGATTGGGAGCGATCGGTACCTCGTCGGGCCTCCGCGTCTGCCTGGCTGCTGTCATCGTGGCTGCGACAGTGCTTAGTGGCTGCCAGTGGGCCGGGCCAGTTGACCGGATGCGAAAGGACTTCGTGGCGCTGCGGTATATCAAGACGGCGGCACAGGCAGTTAGCGAGCCGGTTGACGCAGAAGCAGCCGTCCACGATGCCACGCGCGCAGTCAAGCTGGCTCCCGACAATGCGACTGTGCTCGACCGTGCCGGTCAGATTTATGTCTACACCGGACAATACCAGCAGGCCCTGATAACATTGGAAAAAGCGCGCCGCCACACCGGCAGGCAGTATCTCTATGAGATAGGAACCTGCTTGCTGCACACCGGCCAGCAAGAAAAGGGAATTGCCTACCTGACGAGGCATTTAGCAAACGTGAGGTTCGACTACCATGCGGACAATATCAGCGGGCGTGGTTATGCCCTGCATCTGAACAACGTCGGGTACGCCTATGCCGAGGCTGATCTGCAACTACCCCACGCCCTGGCACTGACCAGGCAGGCAGTAAGCTACGATCCGCTCAATCCTGCTTTCACCGATAGTCTGGGATGGGTTTACTATAAGCTGAATGACCTAACAAATGCCAGCTTTTACCTGGAGCGAGCTGTCAGGCAATCGCTGCACCAGCCCAACGCGGAACTTAACTACCACCTGGCCATGGCCTACATTCGCCTGGGGCGGCGTGCCGAGGCAGCCCGCGAACTGAAGCAGGCCCTGCAGATTCGCCCGGGTTACCCGGCGGCCCAGCGTGAGCTTCGCCGGCTGCACTGGGAGCTGGCCCCGCCGTGGTATGCCCAAACCATGGATCAGGCCTTGTGAAGGTAGCCCTTCGATCAAAGGAGCGCTAACTGTGAAGATCTCTCAGCGAGCTGACAATATCCCGCCTTCCGCGACAGTAGGTATGGCCACTCGCGCCAAGCAAATGAGCCGGCAAGGACTCGATGTGATATCGTTCGCCGTGGGCGAACCCGACTTTGCTACGCCGGAGCATATCTGTCAGGCAGCTTACCAGGCGATGGAGGCGGGGCATACTAAGTATACTGCTGCTTCCGGCATTCCCGAGCTTAAGGAAGCGGTCGTCGCGCGCCTGCGAGCCGAGGTAGGCCTGAGCTACGATGCCGACCAGATCTGTATCAGTAGCGGGGGCAAGCATGCCCTCACCAACATCTGGCAGACACTGCTCGATGAGGGTGACGAGGTAATTGTATTTGCTCCCTACTGGGTCAGCTATCCAGCCCAGATCCAACTGTCTGGAGGACGAGCCGTGACGGTAATGACGGACGCCAGCCGCGGCTTCCAGCCCGATCCAGCCGAGGTACGCAGCGCAGTGACTCCTCAAACCGTTGCTATTCTGGTCAATAGTCCTGCTAACCCCACCGGAGCTATCTTCGGTCAGGAAACACTGCAGGAAATCGCTGCCATCGCCGCCGAGAACGACTTGACCATCATCTCTGACGAGATATATAGAAATCTCATCTTCGACGGCCGCCAGCACCTCAGCATTGCTATGCTCGACGAGGAGACCAAGGCGCGAACCATCCTGGTTGACGGGGTATCAAAGAGCTATGCGATGACCGGCTGGCGCATCGGCTGGCTAATCGCTCCCAAAGATTTCGCCACCAAAGCCGGCAGTATCCAGAGCCAGGAAACACACAATCCTTGTTCTATTGCTCAATATGCCGCTTTGGCTGCTCTGACTGGGCCCCAGGACTGTGTAGCTGCGATGCGCGACCAATATGAGCAGCGCCGGGACTTCTTTGTGGAGGCTCTGCGCCAGCTTGAAGGTATCGAGTGCAACACTCCCCCGGCTGCATTCTACCTCTTCCCGGATATCTCAGCTCACCTGGGACGAAGCCTGGCCGGCCAGCAGATAGACACCTCCCTGCAACTGGCCGAATATCTACTGGAGCAAGGCTTGATAAGCACAGTGCCCGGCTCAGCGTTCGGTGCTGAGGGCTTTTTGCGTCTCAGCTTTGCCTGCTCAGTCGAGGATATCAAGCGAGGGCTACAGCGGCTCAAGACAGCTCTGGAAATCTAACTCCGTGATCTAACCGCCTGGTTGGGACTCTCGCGGGCTGCCGTCTATCCCAGCGCGGGGAGCCACAGGCCGTAGGTTACCGGGTAGTAGTACCCAAAGTGGGCCAGCAGCGTGGTCTTGACGGCAAACAGAATCAGCAGCAGCACAACTCCCCCCGTCTGCTCGCCGATGCCATTGTACCAGGCCAGCGCCCATGAGAACCGCCCGTTTGCGTTGCCGGGGTGGGAGCAAGTGAGCTGAGGCAGGAAGCACGGAGTGCTCTGGCGATATTGGGCATAATCCTCGTCGAACAGATAGCATAGCAGGGCCTCTTCGCGGCGGATGGCGAAGGCATAGACAGCAATGGCCGATAGCATACCAGCGGCAGTCATATAGACATTATTTCCCGCCACCAGGATTCCCGCCAGGATTACGAGATTTGCCAGATACATAGGATGCCGGCACAATCCGTAGGGGCCCGCAGTGCACAGGCTGGTATTCTTTGCCAGATGGCCGGAGGCCCACGTCCGAAGCGCCAAACCCACAGCCACCAGGGGCAATCCCAGCAGGATTGCCACCAGACTCGGCGTGGCCCAGGCAACCGCCAGCAGAAAGGCCAACAACTGCAGCTTGCCCCGATGACGGCGCAGGAAGCGGTCAACCCGGCTCTCGAATCCGTCAACCAGCCTGTCAACTGCGGCATTATTCTCCCGGATGGTTTTGGGATCGGGCATAGTTTCCGGTGTAGTTACGGTCTGCGACATAAGCTGGTGACCACCTGCAGTTGCCAGCAAGCTGGCCGAAGGCTAAGGTGTCAGGTACAATAACACTTCACATATAGGCTACTAGGTTTGTGCTGATATGTCAAGACGAACCGCGTTCTGCGGAGTGTACACCTTCTCAGCAGATGCCCAGCTTGGCAGGTGAATATGAGCCCTACGAAGAAAATGTCTGGGACGCAGGCGCAATTCCAATCCAGTCTATACAGCCATTTGCGGGAGACCTGCCCTTGCTTGGCGATTTGAGGAGGCAGCGATGCACACTGTAACACTTATCCCCGGGGACGGTACCGGGCCGGAAGTCATTGAAGCGATGTGCCGTTGCGTGGAGGCTACCGGCGTGGCCATCCAGTGGGAGCTGCAGCAGGCCGGCGCCGATACTATGGAAGAGTATGGGACGCCGCTGCCCGAGTCGGTGCTGGACTCGATTCGCAAAAACCGTGTGGCTATCAAAGGCCCTATCACCACGCCGGTGGGTACCGGCTTCCGTAGTGTAAATGTAGCTATGCGCAAGCAGCTTGACCTGTACGCCTGCCTGCGCCCCAGCAAATACTATGAGGGCGTGAAATCCCGCTATCCCGGCGTTGACCTCGTAATTGTGCGAGAGAATACCGAGGATCTCTACGCCGGCATTGAGTTCGCCGCCGGCACCGACGAGAATGCGAGGATAATAGAGGAGATACAACAACTGACCGGCCAGCAGATCCGCCCCGACTCGGGCATCAGCATAAAGCCGATATCCCGGCAGGCCTCCGCCCGCATCGTGCGCTTCGCCTTTGAATATGCTCTGGCCAACGACCGCCACAAAGTTACTGCGGTGCACAAGGCCAATATTATGAAGTACAGTGATGGGCTGTTTCTGGATACCGCCCGCGAGGTTGCCCAGGAGTACGCAGACAGTGGCATCGAATTTGAAGACCGTATCGTGGATAATATGGCTATGCAGCTAGTCCAGAAGCCCGAGCTTTATGATGTGCTGGTCTTGCCCAACCTCTACGGAGATATCATAAGTGATCTGGCCAGCGGGCTGGTCGGCGGGCTGGGAGTGGCGCCGGGCGCTAATATCGGCGATGACATCGCCGTCTTCGAACCAACTCACGGCAGCGCCCCCAAATACAAGGATCTGAACGAGGTGAATCCGACCGCGACGATACTCTCGGCGGTGCTAATGCTCCGCTACTTGCAAGAAGAGCAGGCCGCCGACCGCGTGGAGTCGGCGGTGGCTGCTGTTATCAAGCGAGGAGAGAAAGTCACCTACGATTTGAAGCCGACCCGCGACGATCCTACCGCAGTCGGCACCAGCCAGATGGCTGATGCTATCATCGCTGAGCTGGCGCGAGGGTAGCGAGCGTATTGCACAGGCAGCCCTGACTGCCAGCACCTGGCAACTCTTGACTAAGCTGGCCTACCGGCGTACGGCCCGAATCAGCAGTGCAGGAATGACCGTGATGGCAGCAGCCAGTGCCACGGTCAGAATGCCGAAGTTAAGCAGTGCCTGCAGCCAGCCCAGGCCACTGTCCATGTGCGTGATGAAGAATTGACAGATGGGGGTATCCGCCGGAAGACGCTGTAGCACAACAAATGCGGCAACAAGCCCCAGCCCCACACCGAGCAGAGCGGGGATGCTGCGCCGGACATCGGTGCGGCTGGGGGCCAACTCCGAGCCGATACTGAAGGCCAGGTACAGAAAGAGGTAAGTCTGCCAGGCGTCGAAATCCAGAGCCTGCAGATTCATCCAGATATTGTCAACCAGCAAATCGGCGAAGCCGGCGTGGGCAAGCGTCGCAAAGTGCAGGTCAATGGCGAGCATATTAGCTGCACCGCGCAAGGCCAGGGTGCCGACCAGCAGCGGGGCAATGGCTGCCGCTCCCGTAGCCAGCCAGGGCAGAGCTATCGGCGACCAGGGCCGTCCCGGTTGGCAGGAGCCGCGCCCACGCGGATCGAAAATACAGGGGACCATCCGCCGCACCGTATAGCCGAAAATCAGGTAGCCAGCAGCATGGCTCAGTTCGTGGATGAGGTTTCCCGGCAGGCGCAGCACTTGCACCAGCCGCCCGCCCCGGGCGCGGGGATTGCGACTGGCCACCGACTGCAATACCCAGACAAAAATCAGCCGGGATAGCATATAGAGCAGAATTGCTTCAGCAACGACGATGGCGGTCTGCTTGGCGAAGGCAGTCGCATCCATATCAGCGCTATTATAACAGACTACCGCAACTGATACCATTCGAATGTAGGTAGCTTCTATCTGATGGGAGGACACTGCTGTGAAAGTTACAATAGTCGGAGCGGGTAATGTCGGGGCGACTTGCGCCCAGCGTATTGCTGAAGCCGACATCGCCGACGTCGCCCTCATTGATATAGCTGAAGGCCTGGCCGCCGGCAAGGCTCTGGATCTGGCCGAGGCCGCCCCGCTGGTCGGTCACAGCCGCCGGATTGTCGGTGGTGAAGATTACATCCTGGCCGAGGACTCCGATGTGGTGGTGATTACCGCTGGTCTGCCTCGCAAGCCGGGGATGACCCGCGATGACCTGCTGGCCGCCAACGGTGAGATCGTCACCCAAATAGTCACGGAACTAAGTCGGACTGCTCCCGATGCCATCTATATTATGGTTACCAATCCGCTGGATGTGACCACTTACATTGCCCATCAGATATTGGGAGTGCCGCGGGAGCGAATTATGGGTATGGCCGGCGCGCTGGATAGTGTTCGGTTCCGCACGTTCATTGCTATGGAGCTGGGCTGCGCCCCTGCGGACGTCCAGGCTATGGTTCTGGGCGGGCACGGCGACTCGATGGTGCCGCTGCCTCGCTATGCTACCGCTGGCGGCATGGCGGTAACTGAACTGATTAGCTCGGCACGGCTGGAGGAGATAGTCGAGCGGACGCGCCAGGGCGGGATGGAGATTGTCTCGCATCTGAAGACAGGTGGGGCCTTCTATGCCCCGGCCGCCGGCGTCGCCCAGATGGTCGCCGCCATTGTGCGCGACGAGAAGCGTCTGATACCGGCTTCGGTGCTGCTGCGGGGCGAGTACGGTCTCGATGATGTCTTCGTGGGAGTGCCGGTCAAGCTGGGAGCGGCTGGCGTCGAGGAGATAATTGAATTGGATCTGACCTCAGAGGAACTGTCAATGCTGCACGACTCCGCAGAGCATGTCCGACGGACAATTGCTCAGTGGGAAGACCTGCAAGGGACCTAGTACGAGCTGGTCCTGGCCAAGACATCTTGTAGGAGGGGAGAGGATACCAATGACTATAAAGTTTCTGGGACATGCGAGCTTCTTGATCACGAGCAAGGACAGGGTGCGCATAATCACCGACCCTTATGAGCCCGGCGGGTTCGGCGGCACGTTCCGCTACCGTCCAATCACCGACGAGGCCGATATCGTCACCGTCAGCCACGACCACGCCGACCACAACTATGCCCAGGGGGTACCCGGCAATCCGGTTGTGGTCACCTCGTCAGGTGAGGTCAAGGGCATTGACTTTGAGGTCATCGAATCCTACCACGACGACACGCAGGGCGCCCAGCGGGGCATCAACCGCGTCGTCTGTTTCGAGGTGGACGGCATCAAAGTCTGTCACCTGGGCGACCTGGGTCACCTACTCAGCGCTGAGCAGGTAACCTCAGTCGGCCATGTGGATATCCTGCTGGTTCCGGTTGGCGGTACGTTCACCATCAATCCTAGCCAAGCCGCGGAAGTAATTGCACAACTTCAGCCGTCCGTCGCGATCCCGATGCACTTCAAGAGGCCTGAGGTCGACTTGCCCATTACACCCCTTGGTGAATTCCTGGTCGGCAAGCGAAATGTCCAAATAATCGGTCCCTGCGAGTTGTTCATGTCTGCAAGCGACCTCGCCGACCTGGCCGGCGAGCAGAGAATCCTCGCTATGGAACCCACCAACTAGTCTGCTTCGGCGACGTCAGCGCGCTGTGGCTGGACGCGCAGCGTCTTGAAATTGCGGTAGTACACAAATCCAGGTGGGCCGCCGGTGGGCTTGTTAAGATGCTTGACCTGCGTGTAATCTACTTCCACCTTTGGTGACTGGGCCTGGCGACTAAGCGCCGCGGCATGCCCGGCGGCCTCAATAATTGTGCTCTCCGGCACGTCATCCGGCTGGCCACCCGTCTTGATGATGACGTGCCCACCTGGCCCTCGCTGCACGTGCAGCCAGATGTCGTCAGGGCTGGCCTGGCGCACGACCTCGTCATTCTGCTGTCCGGTCTTGCCGTAAACCACCAGGTAGCCGTCCTGGCCCTCATAGCGGGGAAGATGCCTCTTGCCAGGGCGAGGCTGCTCGCGCCTGGGTGGTCGCAGGATGTCCTGGTCAATCATCTCCTGACGCAGCTCCTGTAGATCGCCCAACTGCTCAGCATTCTCAATCTGGTGCAGCAGGCCTTCCAGGTAGTTCTGGTGTATACGGTCAACCTTGAGCAGGCGCGGCAGCCGCTGGGATAGACGCTGTGCACGCTTGTAGCGCTTGAAGTAATGCTCAGCTACCTGTTGGGGTCTGCGGTGCGGATCCAGTTCTATTGTGATCTCAGACTGATCCTCAGAGTAATAGTCGGTCACGGTGACTTCTTCGGCGCGAGGGGGAATTTGATTCAAGTGAGCGAGGATAAGCTCCCCCCATTTGCGGTATTTATCAGCATCGGACACCGAGTTGAGAGCCACCTTGCGCTTGCGCTTGCGCGTCAGGACGTGATCGAGCTGTTTGCCAGCGGCGCGCAGCAATTGTTCGCGCAATTGCTGGCTCTGCCGACCCTGCTGCAACTCTTGGCCGACCTGCTCGAGGGCAGTGCTCAAGTCCCGCACCGGTGTCGTGACCACGTCCGGCCGCGACTGAGGGGTAAATGGGTAGGCAAATAGGGTATCGCTGCCCTGCTTACGGCAGATGCACGCCTCACCGGGAGTTCTAATCAGCTCGTGAAGTCCCCCGAGTGCCTCAGAGAGGCGATCGGGCCACCCCTCGCCAAGCGTTTCCAACTGGACATCGGTGGTGATGCCGGTAGATGCCGCCAGTTCGGCAATGAAAATATCACTGCCGCCGTGGAAATTGTTCCGGAACCATCCCGTAAAATCCAGATTCGGATCAGCTTGCCCGGCAATTCGGCTGAACTCGGCGGGCCTGACTGCGAACGGGTCCACCTTGCCAAAATCTGGCGGGGGCACATATTCAACACCGGGCAAGCTCTGGCGATAGCGATTGACCTCGGCCGGGACGTGCTTAAGGCATTCCAGGATCATCCCGTCTTCATTCAGAAGCAGTACATTACTGTGTCGTCCCATGACCTCAGCGACCAGAGTGCACCTCGACTCGGGTCCCAGTCGCTGGGCATTGATGAACTCAATGTGCAATAGGCGGTCAAAATTGATTTGTTCTACGTGCTGGATGACCGCGCCGTGCAAATATCGGCGCATCACGTCGGCCAGCGGGGAATGAATATCGGGGCGAGGCTCAGCGTCCTGGGCAAGATGGAGCCGCCCAGATTCGCTACCCGCGCATACCACCAACCACGGAGCTCCGCCTTGAGCACTGGTCTCCACAGCCACCTCTAACTTGCCAGTGGCTACCACCCGGCGGACCCGACAGCCGGGCAGGACCTCCTGCAAGTCGGCGCAGATTCTGGCTAGCATCGCGCTGTCGAATAACATGGTCTACTCTGATTTTCCCCCGGCTAGGTCTCTACGAATTTGGCCTGTGCTTCGGCAACCACACTGCCGTCGGCCAGTTCCATCTGCGCCTCCGTTGCAATCAGCTTGCCACGCTTGCGCTTGACCCAGCCACGAACTGTCAGGGACTGACCGATAGCAGCCGGCTGGCGATAGCGGATGTTAAGTTCGCCGGTCATAGCATTGACGCCTCGTTCCCAGAGCATCCGGGTCATAATCTCGTCCAGCAGGGTAGCGACGATCCCGCCATGAACCAGGCCAACCCAGCCCTGATGGTGGCGCTGCGGAGTGAAGTCGCAGACGTATTGGTCACCTTCGAAGCCAAAACTACTTAGATGGAGACCATGCGGATTGTGCGGCCCGCAGGCAAAGCACCAACCGTCGTCGCGCAGCCCTGAAGCCGGTTGTTGTGACATTCTCATATTCCTCCAGACTACATGAACTAAGCAGCCGCCAACTCTCCGGTCAGCGGCTGCTCTATGCGCTCTTATCAAGTTTTTTTGCTGCCTTCAGCCAGTATTGGCTTACGACAACTGGCTCGCGCCGGGGTCGGCCGTTACAATGTCCTCTTCGATTGCGGAGCCAACAATCTCCACTGCTGTGTGCAGCAGACTGGTCGGCCACCAATCCGCTTTGAGCTCCTCCGTGTCCACCCGGCCGTCAACCAAGTCCTCCTCGAGCAGGCGCAGGTACTTAGCCTTGACAATAGTCAGGTGCTCACGTCCCGTGCGAGTGCTATAGCTCTCCTTATTCAGCGTTCCGAGAATAAAGAGTCGCTGTCCCTCTTTGACCTGCTCCATAACCCACTGGCCCAGATCATTCCACACATCTACCAGGAACAGATCCGAGACAGGCTCACCGTTGCTCCGGTAGAAGGGCCGGTCGACCTCAAAACTAAACTCAGCCTTTACCTGTCCGCCCGACTTCTCTCGCAACACTGCATCCCTGGTCGCCACGCCGGACAACGCAATAAGATTCAGATGTGCCACAAACTACACCTCCAGTTTCATTAGCCAGCACTTCACCCCAAACACATCAGGAAGCTGAGCTGGTACTGTAATAGGGATTTAGGCATAAAGCGAGGGCGATGCACAGTGATCGCCCCTGCCTACCTAATTATAGCAAACCTGCAGATAATGTCAAGTACCATCGAGCCCAACCTGGTCCACTGCTCACTCTCTGTCCGTCTAGCTGATGAATCACTGCCGCGCAGCCACCCCGGAATGCTCAGCCTGCCTGCAGTTCAGACTCTCGCAAATAGTCAACTGTCAGGGCTATGCCCTGCGCCAGCCTCATCTCCGGCGTCCAGCCCAGCAGTTGCTGTGCCTTTGTGCTGTCCAGTGCGTTGTGCCGCACGTCACCGGGGCGTGGTGGGGCATAGCCGGGCTCTCCCCGATACCCACTGGCTTCGGCAACGGTCTCGAATATCTCCTGCACAGTAGTAGCCACGCCGGTGCTGATATTGAAGATCTGCCCGCTGCCCGCCTCCAGGGCCAACTGATTGGCCTTTACGACGTCACCGACGAAGACATAATCGCGGGTGTCGGTGCCGTCGCCAAATATGGTTGCCTGCTGGCCGGCGAGCATCTGTTTCCCGAAGATCGCCACCACTCCGGCCTCGCCATGGGGATTCTGCCGCGGCCCATAGACGTTGGCGTAGCGCAGCACCGTGAAGTTAAGCCCTTCCAGGTGCTGGTAGAGGTAGAGATAGTGCTCGACGGCATGCTTGGAGATGCCGTAGGGGCTCAGTGGTCGGATCGGATGTTCCTCATCAGCCGGGCTGTAGTCCAACTCGCCGTAGATGGCCCCGCCGGTAGAAGCATATATAATCTTCTCGACGCCCACCTGCAGCGCGCTGCCGATGACGTTAAGCGAACCGATGACATTGGTATGTGCGTCGAAGATTGGCTCATCCACCGAGCGCCGCACGTCCATCTGGGCGGCATGATGATTGACTATTTGTGGGCGCTCAGCCTCAAACACCTCAGCGACGCGGTCAACATCGGTGATGTCGACCTCATAGAAACTGGCGGCCGGGTTCAAGTTTTCTCGCCGGCCAGTGGACAGGTTGTCAATCACTGCCACCTGGTGGCCAAGCTGTAGATAGCGATCCACGATATGTGAGGCAATAAATCCGGCCCCGCCCGTAACCAAGATCTTCATTACTTGTCCCCCATTCGCAGCACGGCGTACACAAAGTCAGGCACAGAGAACTCTATCTCACGACTTCGCCGGTGACAGCGAAATGAGCTTGATCATAAGCAGCTCGGCAGTGCGGCGCAGATTGGCGTTAGCCCGCAGGTGAACACGGGTCTCGTCTATCCAGCGCAGCGCGCGGCGACAAGCCTGCACATCATAGATCTCAGCAAGTTCCCGCAGCCGATCGATGCGATCAGGATTCATCACGCCGTTGCTGCCCGGCACACTCATCAGCAAGGTAATGTCGCGCCACCAGGAGAGAATCTGATCCAGGAGCTGAATCATTGCTGTGCGCAGCACGTAATCCCGGGTCTTCTTCATCAGCACTTCAGCTGTTTCGCGCGAGGTTGTATCTGGCTCATAGCTGTCGAGAAACCACCTGCCGGCCAGGTCAAGCAATACCTCGGCCTGGCGCATCCCCTCGTAGAGCTGATATGTGGGCAGCCCGGCGAGCAGGTCCAACAATTCCTCACGGTCGGCGAGCAGCTCCGGAAGCCAGAGCATATGGTAAGCCCAGCCATAGCGACCGGCGCTGGCTGCGGCTACTGCCTGGATCTGCTGTGCCTCGCGCTCTGGGAATTCTTTGGCCAACGCCTCGCCAGCATCTGCCAGCGGCACCGGGCCAAAATCAACCACCTGGCAGCGCGATACAATGGTATCCGGCAGTTCCGAAGGTCGGCTGGTGGTCAGGATGAATGTGGTCCGCGCCGGCGGCTCTTCCAGCATCTTGAGGAAGTGGTTGGCGGCATCGGCAGTCATCTTTTCGGCAGATTGTATCAGGTAAACCTTGTGCACATCACCGGGTGCCTTGAGGCTGGCATTTAGGAGCATCTCCCGGACAGAGTCAATGTGGATTCTTGCGTCCTCGATCTCTATGAGTTCGAGGCCCTGGTAGTCTTCCTCCTCTTTACCGGCTTGTTCTTGCGCGGCAAGCTGTCCGTCCTGCTGCCTCCTGTGTTGCTTCTCTATTTCCTCGCGCAAAGCCCCCGAGGTGGGAAAGACAGTTCTAGAATACGGGAAGCTGCCATCTGTTATGCGGCGGCATCTCTCGCACTTATCGCAGGGATCAACCTCAGCGCTATCCACATCGGCCGGCCGCGCCTCGCAGTTGATGGCCTTGATCAACTCCAGAGCTGTGGTGGTCTTGCCCACGTTAGGCGGCCCGACGAACAGATAGCCGGTGGGCAGGCGATTGTTAGCAATCGCCCGCCGCAAGACCTGCTTTGGGGTTTTATGACCAACAATGTCTGCGAATGACATCTTCAGGCCCTCTCTGCGGTAATCACTTGCCGGAACCAGTCCAGTGTGGCCTGCAGTCCGGTATTTAGGTCGGTGGTGGGCGCAAAGCCCAGAGCTTCCTGGATGCGCTCGAGTGCGGGTCGGCGCCGCTTGGGATCGTCGGGATGCAACAGCGGCAGGTATTCGATCTGCGAGCTGCTGCCGGCCAGCTCAACGGTCTTCTCCGCAAGTTCCTGGACTGATATCTCTTGAGAGCTGCCCATGTTCAATGGCCCAGCATGTTCGCTGGTCATCAGCCGGAAGAGGCCGTCTACCAGATCTTCCACGTAACAGAAGCAGCGGGTCTGCTGGCCGTTGCCGTAGATGGTCAGCGGCTGGTCGGCCAGGGCCTGGACGCAGAAGTTGGAGACGGCCCGCCCGTCATCAGGGCGCATACGCGGGCCGTAGGTATTGAAGATGCGTGCGATGTGGACGGGGATATCGAACTGGCGGTGGTAGGTATGGATAAGCGTCTCGGCATAGCGCTTGCCCTCGTCGTAGACAGCGCGGGGGCCTGCAATGTTGACGTTGCCAGTGTAGTCTTCATTCTGGGGGTGAATCTCGGGGTCGCCGTAGATTTCAGAGGTTGATGCGTGCAGGAATTCCGCGCGCTTATGCAGGGCTAGCTCCAGCAGGTTATAGGTGCCCTCCGAGCAACTGCGCATTATCTCGACCGGTATGCGCGAAAAGTCAGCCGGGCTGGCCGGGCAGGCCAGATTCACCAGATAGTCAACCGGTCCGCTGACCCCCAGCGGCTGGCAGATATCGTGCTCGATGAACTCGCAGTGATTCTCCGCCAGCAGGTCAGCGACGTTACGGTGGGTGCCGGTGGCCAGGTTATCAACGATAACCACATCAAAGCCCTCGTCGAGCAGGCGTGATACAAAATGAAAACCGATGAAGCCGGCACCACCCGCGACAACTGCTCGAGGTCTCATTTGTGTTGCACCCTCCCGGCCTGGGATTCTATTCCCAATACTTCCAGAACCGCCTGGTGTATCTGCTGCGGTGAGCTGTCAGCGTTGACTATCGCCGCACGGGGGCCAAGCTGACGAGCATATTCTAAGAAGCCTTCGCGGACCCGGCGGTGGAAGTCATCGTCTTTGCGCTCAATGCGATCCGGCTGTGTGGCTGGCTGCTTCCGGTTGCGCCCCTTTGCTGGTTCCAGGTCCAAAATTATCGTCATATCAGGCTGACGTGCACCAGTAGCCATATCGTCCAGTTGCTTGAACAGCTCCAGACCCAGACCGCCGGCGTAGCCCTGATAAGCAGCAGTGGCCGACGAGAAGCGATCGCAGACAACTATCTTGCCGGCCGCCAGTGCTGGCTCGATCACTTCCTGCATATGTTGAGCACGGGAGGCGCAAAACAGGAAGGCCTCAGTTAAGGCACTCATCTCCCGGTCCGCATCCAGCAGAACGGAGCGTATGGCTTCCCCGACGGCTGTGCCACCGGGTTCGTGGGTGACAACTACCTCCTCACCCATCTGCTGTAAGCACTGTGCCAAAAGCTCGACCTGCGTGCTTTTGCCGCAGCCCTCTACACCGTCGAGGACGATAAACTTGTAGGGTAACGGATTTGCTTGCATCCGAGGAATCAGTAGCTGCCCACAGCAACAAAAGGATGACAAATGAACTTAACATCAGTATATTAGTCAAGTAATGCACTGTCAAGCGCGCCGCTAGATAGAGCCCAGAGGGCTGATCACAGAAGGAATTATCCCCTCCCGCGGTAAATGTATAGTTAATACCAAGACAGGTATCAGGTATTTTTGCACTGAGTGGACCACTATGACCAGACTGCAACAAGTTTTCCTGGCGATAGTAATAGCTGCCGGACTGGCAGTGGCCGGGTGGATCGGCTATCAGCGCATAATGGTTGAGCAGGCCAACTCGACTGTGGCTGTGGCCGTAGATTACAACGATGTGCTGCGGGCCGCCGCACTTGCCGGCAAGCCCCCGCAAGAAATACTGGCGCAGATCAAGGCGACTGGCGCCAGCCATGTGGCTGTCACCGAGCTGACGCTCAGCGATCTGGTCAATACCCGGCGCCTGTTCAACACCGCTTCGTCCGCGGTATTTCTGGCCGAGCCGAACATACCGCCTGCGGTTCGCAAGCGCATCCAAAAGCAACTCACCGGGAAGCTACCACGATTGGAGGGCACGACCCCGCAGGGCAAACGTTACGACTACTACACTCATCTGCTGCGCATAGCTCCCCAAGTGGAAGAAATCGGAGTAGGGTATGACGAGGCCGTCGAGGCGGCTCGGGAGGCGGGTCTATCAATCGTGGCCCGGCCTCAGCCAAAGTTCGTCCAGGAGCAAGATATTGCTCTGGCCATTGCTGCCGCCGGTGACATCAAAGCGGATATCGTGGTCTTCGCGGGCACGCAGGTCCTCGGCTACCAGAAACAGATTGAGCAGACTGCCCGGGCGCTGCGCCAGTCCGGGCTGAAATTTGGCTATGTGGAGCTGGCGCCCCAGGCCGGCGAGCAGACCCTGGCCCATCATCTCGATTACAAGTTTATCCGCACTCACTCCATCCCCCAGGCCGAGATGGAACAGATCAGTCCGCAGCGAGCTCTTGACCGCTTCAGCCTGGCCGTGAGTGAACGCAAGGTGAGATTGTGCTATGTCCGCCTGTTTTTCAACCAGGGTAACCCGGTCAAATATAATTTGACCTATCTTGACCAACTGATTGATCGGCTCAAGCGAGACGGCTTCACCGTCGGCAGCCCGCAATACTTCAACTCAGTGCCGATCCCTGACTGGGCCCTGCCGGTGATATTCGCGACAATCGCCGCAGCGTTGATGTGGCTGATGCAGAGCATAGTGGGCCTGCGGCGACTGTGGTTCTGGGTTGCCACTGTTGTCGTTCTGGCAGCGGCCGGGGCAGCAGGGCTGTCTGGTCTGGCGATATTTCGCCCGCTCGCCGCTCTGGCTGCCGCGTTGATATTCCCGACCTGGGCGGTGCTCGGTGTCCGGCTGCGCGGGCACTCGGCCCGTCACCCCCTGCCGGTGGGACTGTTGACCTTCGTCCGCGTGAGCCTGCTGACCGTTGTTGGGGGAGTGTTGGTGGCCGCTTGTTTGACTTCGGACGCCTACTTGATGAAGATTACCCAGTTCCGCGGCGTCAAGCTTTCTCTGTTGCTGCCCCTGGTGGTTATCGGTGCAGTCTTTGCTGCTCGCTTGATGCATAGTTACTGGGAAGTAAGAACTGAGTTGGGCGAGGGTCATCCCGAACTGCCGGCCCTGGTCGCTGGTTTGCGCCAGGCCTTCAGCCAGGTGGTCCGCTACTGGCATGTGGCAGCAGTCGTCGTGGGGCTGGCCATACTGGCGGTGCTGATGATGCGTTCGGGCAACCAGCCCGCCGTGGGAGCTTCGGCGCTGGAGGTGCAACTGCGCGCAATGCTGGATCGGCTTCTGCTCGTCCGCCCGCGTGGCAAGGAGATCTTCTTCGCTCATCCCATAATGCTGTTTACCCTTATTCTGGTCGCGGCCGGACTGCGTCGCGGAGTATGGGCGGGCCTGGCAGCCGGCGCCATCGGGCAGGTTTCTATCCTGAACACTTTCTGTCATCTGCATACTCCACTACTGGTATCGCTTGTTCGGGTAGGTCACGGTTTGTGGCTGGGTATACTCGGCGGGCTGGTATTGTGGATGGTCATCTACTTGCTCGGGATAAGACGATCCCGTCGCGCCCTAGATAGAGCTAGCCCGACAACCACGTAGAGATATGAGGGCAAGGCAGCCGCGCCGCTCAGCCACCCCAAAAGGCATTATGCATCTGGTGATTTCGGGATACTACGGCTACGGCAACACCGGCGACGAGGCCATCCTGGCGGCGCTTACCGATGAGCTGCGCCGCCGCTATCCCGATGTCCAGCTCACCGTGCTGTCAGCAGCCCTCGAGGCGACCGCTCGCCAGTACGGGGTGGGGGCGATACCGCGCTGGTCGCTGCCCGCTATCTGGCGGGCGCTGCGCGGCGCTGACTTGCTCATCTCCGGGGGCGGCGGACTCATACAGGACGCCACCAGCCGCCTCTCGCCGCTCTACTACCTGGCGATCCTGCGCCTGGCCGGCCTGGCCGGTACTCCCTATATGATATTCGCCCAGGGCCTGGGACCATTGCGCTGCCGGCTGACCCGCTGGGCCACAGCTCGCTGCTTTCGTCGGGCAGTGGCGATAACCGTGCGCGATGAGCCGTCGGCCCAGCTTCTTTCCCAGCTCGGGGTGACCACTCCCCCAGTTGAAGTAACCACCGATCCCGCGCTGCTATTGGAACCGTGCCCGCCTCACCGAACTGACGAGCTACTGCGAGAGTTCGGTTTGTCCGAAAGCGCTGGGCTGATCGGCATTGCCCTGCGCAGTTGGGCGGGGTTTGATGTAGTCAGGCCGGCGGCAGCGCTTATCCGACATCTGCACCAGTCACAAGTGGGGCGGGTACTGCTCATTCCCTTCCAACCTGAGGAGGATCTGAATCTGGCCTGGCGGGTGGCCAGCGAGGTGGGAGGCTCTGTGACAATACTCGATCAGACGCTGGAGCCACGAGAGTTGCTGGGAGTGGTATCACGACTGGATTTGTTAGTTTCAATGCGGCTGCATGGCCTGATCTTCGCGGCAAGCGCACAGGTGCCGGCAATCGCACTATCCTACGACCCCAAAGTGGAAGCATTCGCTAACCGCGCCGACCAGCCGACAATTGCGCTCGCCAGTCTCACGGCAGACGAATTGGTCCGACAGACCGATGGCCTCCAGCAAGCTGCTGGGAAACAAGCTGAGCAGCTCGAGGAGACAGCCGGGCAACTGCGCAGCGCTGCGGACCGCAATTTCGCGGTTCTGGATATGCTGCTTCAGTCGCTTCCGGCGAGGTAGAGCTGGCAACTGGGCATCGGGGCGGGGCAGTGGTTCACGGAAGTACTGCAACTCTGACTGAACGCTATGGCTCGGGGTCTTCGGGTGGGGTAACACCCAGCTCGGTGATTTCGAAAAGGGCGGTCAGCTCGAAGCCCTCGGCGGCCAGGTTCTCGCGAGCGCCCTGCAAGCGATCAACCATCGTTATCACACACATCACCTGAGCGTCGTACTCGCGCTGAAGCGCCTCAATTGCCCGCAGCGTCGAGCCGCCGGTGGTAATGACATCTTCGAGCACTGCCACACGTACTCCTTGCTCCAGTGGCCCTTCCACCTGCTGCCGCGTGCCGCGCTCCTTGGGCTGCTTACGTACGATGAAGGCATCCAGGGGGCGACCGCGACCAGCGGCCAGGGCGACGACGGCGCCCGCTATGGGATCGGCGCCAATGGCCATGCCTCCGACCGCCTCTACCTCCGGGGGCAAGTGCTCCAGGATCTGGCTGGCCAGCAGATAAAGACCTTCGCCATCGAGCGAAACTTGCTTACCGTCAATGTAGTAGCTGCTCTTTTGCCCGGAGGCCAGCGTGAATTCGCCGAAGCGAAGCGCTCGGTCTTTGATAAGCTGAGCCAGCCTGCGACGATCTTCTTCACATGTCACGTTAAGTCGCTATTCCTCCTGGGGCTGGTGTGACTCTTTGTCCAGCGGTATCGGCTGCTGGGGCAGTTGGCCGCTGGAACGGGCCGTTATCATCTGTTGGATGAGCGGCGCTGCTTGTGGATTGGTCAGCGCCGTGAACATATCTTGCCACGTCAGGGGCGCTTGCTGTGCCGGTCCCGCAGAAGCTCCGCCGATTACGCCCAGCTTGCCCAAGAACTCCACCGCCAGTGCAATTCGGGCCTGCTGCCATTGCTCCCACGGCGTCTGTCGCATCTGATTGAGGATTTCTATCCCGAAGCTACGAAACTCCGGATAGGCCGGCGAGTTTTCGGGGATACCGTATCTTTCCAGAAGCTGGTTTAGCTCTACTACGCGCGTACGCTGATAGTCCTGCATCTGGCGAAAGCGCAGCCGCTCAAATACGTCCACGACCGTGCGCATCTCGGCCAGCACGCGCATTTGCTCGCGGGCCAGGCGCTCGCTATCAGCAGCCAGGATGTCCATTGGGGGCTGCCAATCAATTAGCTGATTCTGTCCGGGCAGTAGTCTTCTTTGGACTCGCTCGAGTTGTTGCGCAATCTGTTGTCTGGCCTGATGCTGTTGCTGCTCCAGGTTGGTCTGGAATTGTTGCCATTCCGGCGGCACCTGTCCGCCGGCCAGCAGCAAATCGCGAACCTGTATCAATATGCTCTTGAAGGGTTGCCCCTGATTGGCTGCTGGTTCTCGAATAGGTTGAAGAATCGCGGCAATCTGCTGAGCCACCGGTGCAATAGCTGATAGCTGCTGCACAGGGATCTGCAGATAGTTCAGCAGACCGATAAGATCCATAACGTCGGCGGCCTCAGAGACCAGGCAATCCTCTATGGGGCGCGAGTCTGTCGGAAGCGGCTCGATGGTGGCCAGCGCCGCCGCCCGCTGCAGCAGCGGTAGCGTATAAGGGCTGGCCAGGAAGTCAAGCAACTGCTGGTAGGAGATCGGGGGCTGTGCTGAGGGAGCAGGCAGTTGCAGGTACTGCGCCACCTGTTCGACCAGAGCAGGATATTGCTGAATGTACTGCGCCTGGGACTGACCGTGAACCGTGTCGGCAAGCTGGAGAACCTGTTCAACTACTTGCCCGAACTGAGGCGAGTTAGGCGGAACGATCTTGGCCGCAACCCGCTGCGCCTCGGGGATCCTGATCAGCTCATACTCATCGGCCATCAGATCGCGCTGGGTGTTAATTACGCTAACGATATACTCAGAGAGGCTACCCGCACCCTCCAGAATCAAGGCTCTCTGTGCCTGGCTCTCAGCGGGTCCCGGTGGCGCGATTAGCTGGCGTTGCTGTGCGGTCAGGTATGACTGGAGCAGAGCAACCGAGCTTTCCAGCGAGCGATAAAATGTATCACGCTGCTTACCAAAACTAGTTATGCCAACGCGGGCACTTTGCCTGACCTCCGCCGAGGCCTGCTGACCCGCAATCTGCGCTGATATTGCCTGCTGAATCGCTTCGCCGTACTGATTCCACACCTCATCAGCGCTGGATAGCAGCGCGGCCCGTTTTTCTCCGATCCCCTCGAGCAGCGGAGTCAACTGCGTTATCTGTTCGGAGGTTAACTGCAGCGTGCTGGCCACCTGCAGTACGGTCACCTGCTCGTAGAGTTCTTCCGCGGAGAATTCAGGTGAATCTGCCGCAGGATCAGCGCCAGCGCTAACCAGTGGAAGCATCACTGTGAACGCTGTCAGCAGTATAGCAGCTCGCTTGAACATCAAACCCACCACCTGGTCTCTTGGTAACCAGCAACAAATACTAAAACATACTACTTCGCTGCCCCGGACGATTCCTCCTGCCTCCAACAACCCGGGCAAGACCGGCAACTGCCTGCGGTGAGAAGTCAGGTCTCCAGCCCGAGATGTTCCATAGCCTCGCCCGCTACGAAGAATGATCCGGTTATGCAAATCGCTTCTTGCTCAGTCGTAACTTCGCGGGCTAATTCAACTGCCTCGCTCACGGCTGGCGCCACTGAGATGGGACCGGTAAATTGCCGACGAACTACTGCTGCGAGATGTTCGGCAGCCAGAGCCCGGGGGATGTCGGCTTGGGTAACAATCACCTGGTCGGCGGCCGGACAGAGAATGCCCAGGATCTGTTTGACATCCTTATCGGCGGATATTCCCACGACCAAAGTAAGTCCGTCATATTCCAGGTGCCGGCGCAGAGCAGAGGTCAGTGCGCGTACCGAGGCTGGATTGTGCGCGCAATCTATAATCAGCCAGGGGCGTGCTCCTGCCACCTGAAATCGTGCCGGCCATTGCAGTTGAGCCAGAGCTGTCTGGAATTGCCGGGAGCTAACCGCAAATCCGTCATCAGCCAGGGTCTTCAACGCCGCATAAGCGACCGCGGCATTGTCGGCTTGATGGCGGCCGGCCAGAGTACACTGTACCTCCAACGGGCCTGTGTCGGTTGCTAGAACGAATCTTTCGGTGGGCGGCTTGAAGTCATCATTTGCATCGGGCACCGGCCGCGGGCTTACTCGGCCAAGCTCGGCGATGTCGGGTGCAGCTAACAATGGTGCACCGACTTGTGCCGCCCGCTCAGCAAGCACGTCATATACTTCGGGAGCCTGGCGAGCAGTAACCACGGGTATGCCCGGCTTGATTATCCCGGCCTTCTCACCGGCGATTTCCTGGACAGTGTTGCCCAGGATGTGGGTGTGGTCCAGGTCGATGCTGGTGATCACGGTGACAATCGGGGTAATAACGTTAGTCGCGTCGAGCCGCCCGCCCAGCCCGGTTTCGATCACGGCAACATCCACTGCCGCATCAGCGAAAGCCTGGAAAGCCAGAGCAGTATAGACTTCGAAGAATGTGGGCTGGCGCAGATCGTCGGCCTCGAGTTCGGCAATTGTTCGCCGCAGCCTCTCGGTGACGCTGATCAAGTCGGCAGGCGATATCTTTTGGCCGTCAATACGCACCCGCTCGCGCACGGTTACCAGGTGGGGGGAGGTGTACAGGCCGGTGGCATAGCCGGCCTCGCGCAGAGCGGCTTCCATCATCGCTGCGACCGAGCCTTTACCCTTGGTCCCGGCGATGTGGATGGCCGGCCAGCGCTGCTGAGGATTACCCAGGGCGACCAGCAAGCTGCTCATCACATCCAGGCGCACTGCTTCCGCAAAATCGCGGTAGAACCCGCGCTGCTCGTAGTCAATAAATGACTCCAGAAAAGCGCAGCCGCCCTCATAGCTGGTTATGGGCTGGTCAAATGTTGCGGTCACTGTTTATTCGCCTGGGGTAGCGTCAGGATGCCAGCCACGCAACCGTGAAACATTCAGTTTCGCACAGTAATCGGATGCACACACTTTCTGGCGGCGGGCTGGCACTGAATGGCAATAATCAGCAAACGGCCGCCTCCACTACCGGAGGCGGCCTGAGCTTTGTCACATCGAATCTGTCGAGGCCTGTGCAACGGCGGTTAGGGTGAGCCTCATTCCGCTAATAGGGGAGGATGAAAACTGCCCAACTGACTAGCAGGAACTAGCTTGGCGTGACCATCCCAGAATACTATGTTGAAGGCTGTGCCACCGCTGTGGGGAGGATCATAATCGGCCAAGTTAGAGCTGGGACCAAAGGGCAAGCCATTATCTATCATCAGGCACTGCTGTGTTGGCTCAATGCCCAGGAAATCGCCGCCATAGTCATATAACGTGGGACAGATGGGGTCGGCGACGTAGTTGCTGCCGTCCCACCAAGTCTCCCACTGGATGCAGTAGCTATAGCTGACTATCCCGTCGTCCCAGTCTACGTCTCCGTCACCATCCAGATCACCAGCCCCCGAGCTGTATGCTGACCACGAGTCGGCCGAACAGTACCACAATTGCGTGTCCCCAATGTAGCGGTCTAGCTTGTGAATCAAGGCAGCTATTTCGCCCTGAGTAAACAAGGTATTCCTCCACGAATAAGTGCCGTTGACAACATTGGGGAGCGACGTATCATAGTCACTTCCATACATTTGAAAGGCCAGGCCAATCTGTTTGAGGTTGGAGAGGCACTGAACCTCATGGGCCTTGGCTCTGACCTTGCCGAATACGGGAAAGAGGATAGCTGCCAGGATAGCAATGATGGCAATCACCACCAGCAACTCAATTAAGGTGAATCCGCACTTGCTCCTCGCCTTAGAATAAATCATTTATTGTCCCCCTTGTGGCCACTTCTGCCAAAACTAATTCTACCCAATTACCCGGACAACTACACACAGTTCCATCTGGATGTTCTACGTCGGAGAGCAACTCGCCTCCTCTCTATGTCAATTGGTTTAGCAGGCTCGGTGGCCTTCCCGCCAATCCTAAGAGCAAAAAGCCGGGCTACTCACATAGCCCGGCCGACGACATGCCCATATTCATCTGGTCGAGGGTCTGTTCACGTCACCCGGCGCCGCAATCGTGCCGCCAGCCCCAGCACACCAAGGCCCAGCAACGCTATGGTACCCGGCTCCGGGGTGATGGCATTATGGACCACGTAACCATCGCCCAGCGAAGTGTAAGTCCAGACTGATGTCATTCCATGCTGCCACCCGGTCGAGTAAGCATACTCATTACCGGGATCAGTCAACAGTAGGGCCCCGGGGTGATTCACCAGATCCATATCGTCAACTTTGTCGCTGAAGTAGAAGTCTATGGTTGTGGCCGTATTCCCGCCCGGACGGACCCATTCTAGATACATTAGGTTAGGCCAACCAGTAGTTCCCGAGCTGAGGCTGCCGGGGTTGGTCCAGTCGTTGTCGCCCACGGCGTCGTTGTCGATGCCGGTAAGATAGCTGTACTCCATATTAGGATCCAGGTATATCTGGAAAGTCTGCAGCTCGGCCGCCGCCCCCATGATCACCTGGTAGTTCCAAGTGTCAGTGGCTGCGCTATAGCTGGGAACCACCGTAACGTCGGCAAATGCACCTGTAGCAAACAGGAGGCAACATATCACACTCAGCACTACTACATATCTTGACATAGCAACCTTCCTCCCATATCGGTCGGAGGGAGTAGGACTGGCCTTACCTATTGGCAATCCTACAATCGTTGTCGATTATATCACAAGCAACCTTTCCTGTCAAGGGCTTCTTGAAATCTTTTTTTATTGGTCTCTGACAGAGCACTGAATGACTTGATGCACCCCTCGGGCGAACAGCACTATTCACTTCTCCGGCGGGCCTGTTATGACCTTCATCGCAGAGCCGGGAGGGAATATTGGCCCGATCGAGAACCAGCCTTGTGACCAGGCGTGAGTACCATTCCAATACACAGACAATACCGTTCGACAGATCCAGCTATGCGCTACGCAATCATCTCTGATATTCACAGTAATCTGCCGGCCCTGCAGCGGGTTTTGGCAGAGCTGGTAGAAGCCGACATCGACAGATACCTCTGTTTGGGTGACATTGTCGGCTATGGGGCGCAGCCCAACGAATGCGGCCAGGCCGTGCAGGAGCTGGACGTCATATGCATCCGCGGCAACCACGAACAGGGCGTCCTGCAGCCTGACTTTGAGCAATGGTTCAATGCAGCAGCGCGAGCCTGTCTGGTGTGGACGCGCGCTCAATTGACTGCCGAGAATCGTGCTTTTCTCGAGGCTTTGGAGGAAACCGCCCAGGTTGATAACATCACGATCTGCCACGGGGCAATACCCGACCCTAACTTCTATATTACCTCGCCGCAGGAAGCGCTGCCCAGCCTCCAGGTGATGGCGGGTACCGTAGGCTTCTTTGGTCATACTCACAGCACCGAATATTTCGTGCAGCGTGAAGCCGGTGAGCTTCCTGAGCATTGGCCATCGGCGGCAGGCGGGACTTGCTCAGTGGAGGTGGGATGTAAATACCTGATAAATCCCGGGGCGGTCGGCCAGCCTCGTGATGGCAATCCTCAGGCTGCCTATGCCATCTACGATGAGGAAAGCGGCCAGATCGAGCTGCGCCGGGTGGACTACGATATCGCGGCGGCCCAGCAGAAGATGATTGACGCTGGCCTACCCCCCAGCATGTCACTGCGCTTGAGCCAGGGCCGGTGATGAGGGCCGGCAACGGATTTCGCCCCGCGTTGTTGCTTCTTGCTAAGTTGGGGTATAATAAGAATGCTAATGCTGGCAACTGATTGAGCGGAGGCAGGTAGGTATGCCCCTGGAAGACAAGAGACTACGGCGATTAGTCGAACGGGAGATCTCCAAGCACCCCGTTGATAACACTCTGCTGCGCGTGCTGTGTATAAACGAGGTCATCTACCTGGATGGTGTGGTCAGCGAAATCCGAGGCCCGGCTGGACGCGGCGTGGATCTGGAGAGGCAAATGAACAAAGTAGTCGAGGCTATCGAAGGCATGAAAGGCGTAAAAGATGTTGTGGCAGACTACCGCTTCGGATAGCTGGGCTTCTTAGCCGCCTGCCAGTGACTGCGCCATAACCAATGTCCGAATGCCCATTATGGCGCGCCCGCACAGGTTCTTTACGCATCATCCTCGTTGTCAGCATCCTCCAGCGTGTGCTATAATCGCCACCAGTTGATCTTATCGTCACCAATCAGTCCCCTGCCAATGGCTGCGAGGCCTTATGCGTCAAGCGCTAGTTATCTTCACAATTCTGGCTGTAGCTGCCAGCAGCGCCTGCGCGGAAGAAGCTGCTGCTTCCCGCTTGATAGTGACCGTAGATGCCGGAGAAGGAGTCCTGCGGTACCAGTGGGATCGCCAACTATTCGAAGCTGACCAGGGCGTGCAGATTCGCCTCCAGGTGGAGGGCCGACCCGAGCAAACCGTGCTAATCCGCGCCGGACAGGTAGCCGGTTCGCTTAAGTCAGGCAAGCTGACCGCTCAGGAAGGGGTGACGGTCGGCACTCCCCAGGGGGTATTGACCGGCAGTTACCTTTCGTTTAACGCCGAGACTGACGAGTTTTCCCTCAAAGAGGCCCAGGCAGCAGTTGACCTAAGCCCAGAGCAATCCGGCTCGCTGCTGGGGTATGCCTTTGGCGAGGAGATTGGCCGCCGCGGCGAGGTGGTCTATGTCCTGCGCGGGAAGATAACTACCTCCGACCGCCGAACCCCGGAATACAGCCTGACCGCCAGGCGCATTGAGTATTACCCCGCTGCCAATCGCTTCAAGATCAAGGGGGCAGCGGTTGAACTTTACGGAGTGCGCATCCCGCTGGTGCCCAGCTTCTCCTTCACGGTCGGCGGCGAAGCAAAAGAGGCACCCTCACTTATCCCCGTCCCCAGCTATTCCAGCCGGGACAAACTCTTCCTGCCATACCGGTTCAACTTCTCTGGCCCACAGGCAGACCTGCAAAGTAGCCTGACCATCAAATTGACGCAAAGCCGCGGCATCCGCGGGCTTTCGCAAAATGTCTATACCGGCGCTGACTGGCTGGCTGAGGGCATAGCCTCCCAAACCGAAGACTGCTACACCGAACTGGGCGACCACCTCATCCTGGACCGCCGGCCCCAACTGCAATACACGAAGTTTTCTGCGGATCCCGACCAGGAGAGCGGCTGGGCTGGATCCGTGACTTTGGCCAACGTCATCGAAGACCTGAAGGAAGATGACGATGATCCCAGCCCTCGTCCCACCGTGCACGAGCAGAGCCTGCAGCTAGGACTGCGGTATGACTCGCGCAGCAGCCCGGCAGATGCAGAGAAGAACCAGTGGTATTCGTTGGCCGGACGACAAAGCTTTTACAGCACCGGTGACGACTACCGGGATATAGCTCTGACGGCAGGAGCAAGCCGCCGAATCAGCCATGACCTCAAGGGGTCATTGAGCTTGACTCACCATATCACCGGCGGGCGGACGCCCTTCCTCTACGATAGAGTTGAGGTACGCACTGAATTGCGACCTGATATTGATCTGAGGATGTCACCGAAGTGGTCGGTGCGGGCCAACGGTCGCTACGACGCGGGCAGCGGCAAGCTGCGTGACTACGAGGTGGAGCTGCGCCGCCGCGCGCACGCGCTGACCTGGGCACTGCGCTACCGGTTCATTGGCAACAGCCTCAGCGTTGGCATTTACATCAACGGCCTGACGGGTGACACCGAGCCGTATGAGCAGAGCCACCCGCTCAACGATCTGTTCGACGAAATGCAGCGGGAGCTGGGGGCCCAAGAATAGGAGTAGTAGGGCTTGCGGCGCTGGCCAGAGGAGGCAGACGAATGGCGGCCTCCTATAGTTGCGCCCATTCCGGGGCCACTCACACCGATCGCAAGTGCGTGCCTCTGGATGAAATACCCGAGCCGCCGCCACCCGGTGAGCTTCATCCCAGGTGCCAGGACCTTCCCAGACCAATGAAACCTACGGAGTGTGAGCTATGAGAGTCATCAGCAGACCCGGTATGAACCTTGCGGTGATAGCGTGCCTGCTCGTTGCTGCTATGGGTGGAGGGTGTCAGAACCGACCATCGGCAGTCGAAAGTCACAGGGCCGATTCCTCGTTGCATACAGACGATCCCCTTAGTCGGTGGCGGAAAGAATGGGCTGCCCAGTTGAGCTTAGAAATCCTACAACCGCAGCTAGATCAGGCGTTGCTGCGCCTGGAAGAAGATGCCGAAGATGTTGGTGCACACGTGCGCGCCTATATTGCGTTGGCGGGACTGGGCAGAGACAGCGAAGCAAAGCAACACCTGCGACAGGCTGCCGAGCTGGCGTCCAGTAGCAACGATGCCAAGACGTTGGTCTATGTCGCTCAGGTATTGTGGACAAGTGAGGACTACGAACGGGCATTTGACCTCTTAAAACAAGCCAGCAATCTGGACCCGGATTATCCTGATATCCGTCGGTGTCTGGTAATGGTCCTGCGCGACTCAGGTAATGAAGCTGCGGCGATGCAAGAGGCTAAGTCGGCCTTGAAGGCAGATCCTGCAAATGACACAATCCGGCTATTCTACGCCAAGCATCTGCTGGAGCGAGGGGAGCCAGCTCAAGCTGAAGAGGTGCTGCTTCAAGCAGAACCGTATTGGAAGAAGCGAAATAGTCAAATGTGGCGCGAGGTGGATTGGTATGCCAAGACCGCAGAGCAGCTGCAAAACACGCTACTTGCCTTGCGAAACATAATGCCCCATGTGAAGTCGGCCCAGGAAGTGCTGGGCGTTGAGATCGCTGTACAAGCGGAATACAGTCGCCTCCTGGCGGATGCCAACATTCTCCAAGGGGAGATTGGAGAAGCCAGACACTGGCTATCCTGGTCTCAAGAGATGGTGCATCGGCCGCCTGATGAGCTACGCTTGGCCGATCTGCTGGCTGCGGAGGGGAACATAGACGAGGCCAAGAAACATTACCTTAACGTAGCACCAGACATTGCCCAATACGTCAAGCCTCGCCTGGAACGCTTTGACGAAGTCGGCCCCGAGCAATTCACAGAAGAAATACGTGAGTTTGTCCTGGGCCACACTGAGTTGTACGTGAGCGATGCAAAGGTGCCGGAGTGGCCCGAGTAGCTCGCCTGATGGCCGGATGTGACCACCTGGACGTATGAGAATCGGCTGCGGACGGTGACGCTCTCGGGCGGGGCGGTCAGCCAGCAGCATTTGGTTGCTGCTGAGGCAGCGTTCATGCATTGAATCAACTTGTCGCTGCGCTCTCCTACTCGACCGTCACCGTCTTGGCCAGGTTGCGGGGCTGGTCAATGTGCTCGCCGCGCAGGTCGGCAATATGATAGGCCAGCAGTTGCAGCGGGATGGCGATGGTAATCGGCGAGACCAGCTCGGGGCAGGGCGGCACCCAGATCATATCATCGCACTCATCACCAATCACGTCATCGCCGTCGTTGGCCACGCCGATGACGGGACCTGAGCGGGCCTTGATCTCCTGCATGTTACCGATCATCTTCTCGTAGACCTCGCCGGCCACGGCAATAGCTACGGTGAACAGATTGGGTTCGACCAGGGCAATAGGCCCGTGCTTCATCTCGCCGGCTGAGTAACCCTCGGCGTGGACGTAGGAGATCTCCTTGAGCTTGAGCGCGCCCTCCATTGCTGAAGGCAAGTTGATGCCGCGGCCCAGGAACAGCGAATTGGGCATCTGGTAGTAGTGCTGGGCCACTGCCTTGACATCTTCTTCGCGGTCCAGCAGCTCCTGGGATTGATCCGGCACGGCCAGCAGCGCCTCCTTCAGCGAGCGTATGGTGGCGGGGTCGGCGGTCCCGCGCACCTCGGCGAAGTGCAGGGCGATCATCGCCATCGTCAGCACCTGCAAGCTGTAGGCCTTCGTCGAGGCAACCCCGATCTCCGGGCCGGCCTGGATGTAGACGACACCATCGGATTCGCGGGCAATTGAGCTGTCCACCACATTCAGAACGGAGACAACCCTGGCGCCTTTTTCCCTAAGGTCGCGCAGCGCCACCAGCGTATCGGCCGTCTCGCCACTCTGCGAGATGACGACGGCCAGCGTGTTATCCAGCACTACTGGATCACGGGTGCGCAGCTCAGCGGCCAGATCAACCTCGGCGGGCACCCGCGCCAGATTCTCCATCATAAAGCGGCCCACCATCCCCGCGTGGTAGGCGGTGCCGCAGGCAGTAAACACCACCTTGCGCAGGTCCTTGATCTCCTGCTCACTCATTTGCAGACCTTCGAGGACAAGGGGAGCCTCCGGGGAAGAGAGCCGACCTGCCAGGCAGGAGTGCATCGCATCAGGCTGCTCGTGAATCTCCTTGTGCATGAAGTGCTTATGGCCGGCCTTTTGTGCTGCCTCTGCTGGCCAGGGAATCTCGAAGACCTCGCGGGCGATAGGATTCAGCGCCAGGTCAGTTAGTTCAACGTCGTCGCGGGTAATCAGCGCTAGCTCGTCATCGTCAATGACATATACTTTGTCGGTCTCCTGCCGAATGGCACCCATATCAGAAGCGATGTAGTTCTCGCCATCGCCCAGACCGACTACCAGCGGCGAGAAGCGGCGCACCGCCACCAGTTCATTGGGGCTGTCGGCACAGATGACGCCGAAGGCAAACGCCCCTTTCAGGTCGCCGACTGCCCGGCGGACCGCCTCGCGCAAGTCGCCTTCATAGTACTTCTCGACCAGATGCGGCATAACTTCGGTGTCGGTCTCTGAGACAAACTTATAGCCCTCAGCAGTAAGCTGCTGGCGAAGCTGGCCGTAGTTTTCGATGATACCGTTGTGGACCACCGCGATGCGCCCGTTGGTGCTGATATGGGGATGCGAGTTAGTCTTGGAGGGCTTTCCGTGGGTGGCCCAGCGCGTGTGACCGATGCCCGGAGCGCCCACAAGTGGCTCCTGCTGGAGCACCTCTTCCAGGTTTACCAGCTTACCGACTACTTTACGGAGGTGAAGTTCCCCCTCGTCTACTGTGGCAATACCGGCAGAGTCATAACCGCGGTATTCCAGCCTTTTCAGCCCTGCCAAACAAATGTCAGCCGCATCACGCGGCCCAATGTAACCTACTATGCCACACATTGTGTATGCTCCTTACTGTTTCTATATGTCTCAGCGTAACTACCGAGGTATCAATGCCCAAAGAACCTGAGTTTCATTCAGGAAGATGACAACAACGGGGCATTATCTGGGGGTGAAGTCAATAGTCTGGTCAATACGCGCTACTGTCTCGGCCAGGAGGCGAGCCGTGTTTTCCAGATCCGCCAGCGAGACTACTTCCACCTGGGTGTGCATATATCGGTTCGGAATACTTATCAGCCCGGCGGCCACGCCACAGCGGGTTATCTGAATGACATTGGCGTCGGTGCCGGTAGCCCGGGGCGCTGCCTCAAGCTGATAGGGAATGTCGTTACCCTCGGCGGCTTCTACGAGCAGCTTAAGAACCATCGGGTTGATGTTGGCACCCTTGGCGATGACTGGCCCTTCTCCGAGCTTAATCTCGCCCGTCTTTGACTTGTCAGCCTCCGGATAGTCACTGGCATGGGTGACGTCAATGGCAATTCCCACCAAGGGATCAATGCCGAACGCGCTCGTCTGCGCCCCCCGCAGCCCCAGCTCTTCCTGGACAGTCGAAACGCTATGCAGCGAGCAGTCTATCTTGCGCCGGCGCAAGATGCGCAGCACATCCATGACTACGAAGGCACCTGCCTTGTCATCGAAGGCCGGTGCTGTTACCAGATCGTCAGAGAGCCGCTCCATCCGCAGGTCGAAAGTGATCGCGTCGCCTATCTGCACGCGCTCGAGCGCCTTATCCCGGTCCTCGGCGGCAATGTCAATCCAGAGCTTGTTGATCTTCACCTCTGGTTTCTTGCGCTCCTCCGGCTCCAGCAAGTGTATCGGCTTCTTACCGATTACACCCACCACCGGGCCCTCCTCTGCCCAGATATTGACCCGCGAGCCAGGCACCAGCGTCACATCGATGCCGCCGATGGCACTGAATCTGATAAAGCCTTCGTCGGTGATATGCTGCACCATAAAGCCGATCTGGTCGCAGTGGCCGGCCAGCATGACCCGGGGCTCAGCGCCGGGGTTTTTGACAGCAATAAGATTGCCGTGCAGATCGGTGCGCACCTCATCCACCCAGTCGCTAACAGCCTCCTGCAGCACGCGCTGGACCGGCTGCTCGAAGCCCGACGGCGAGGGTGTTGCTATCAACTGCTCCAACAGGGACAATGATTCTTTGCGCATAGGCAGTCAACTCCTGAGCGTCACGGCGTCGCCCTGATGATCTGGCGTACCTGCTCCGGATACTGGTATATCAGCCACAATTCCTCGTCGGTCAGCGGCGCTTGAGTATGCAGATTGGCGTACTGAACCAGGCGCAGGATCTCCTGGCTGTGCTCCTTGTCGCGGAAGGCCAGGTCCAGGTGGCTGCCGTAGACATATTCCAGCCCGGCAGTGCCCCCCTGGACACCCGTAGTTATCACGCGTCCGGTGGGCACCTCCTCGTGCTCACCGCGGCCCAGTTCTTCAAAGTCATACAGCTCGTAGTTGTGCCGATCTTTGAGGGCACCGTCGGCATGAATGCCCGATTCGTGAGCGAAGGTGTTGGCGCCGACCCCGACTTGGTTTATTGGTAGCGGCACGCCGACCGCCTGGCTGACATATTTGGCCAACTGCCAGGATTTGGTCAAGTCGAGGTTCTCGTCCAAGAAGGAGTTCTGACCCCACTTGGCTGAGTGTTTCAAAGCGAGAATGCACGAGAGCAGATCAGCATTGCCGGCACGCTCACCAATACCATTCACGGTGGTATTGACATAAGCGTCCACTCCCGCCTCGCAAGCGGCCAGCGCGCCGCTGACGGAATTGGCTACTGCCAGCCCCAGGTCATTGTGGCAGTGCATCTCCATGTCCATGCCGGTCTCCCTGGCCAGAAGTTCAACTCGCTCGGCGATGCGCACCGGATCATCATATCCCAGCGTGTCGCAGTAGCGGAACCGGACGGCTCCCGCCTCCAGACCCGCCTGGGCAAACTCGATGAGAAAGTCTATATCGGTCCGCGAGGCGTCTTCGGCATTGACCCCAATGCTGGCGGCGCCGCCCTCTTTGGCTGCCACTACCGAATCAACCATCATCTTAATGATATCTTCGCGGGTGAACTTGCCCTGAAACTTCCATTCCAGCATCTGTTCCGAGGTGGAAATGGACAGATTGAAGTGCTTCAGATCGGTATGGGCCTGGGCCTGATGGACATCGGCGGCTAGCGCCCGCGACCAACCGCTGAGCTGCAGCCGCTTGATCAACGGGCCGTTTTCGTGGGTATCTTTAGTCAGGGCGATGTTGGCATTGATGTAGTCCCATTCATGGGGACTAAGCGGAAAGCCCATCTCCGACTGGTATACACCCATCTCATCCAGCAACCAGTTGATCACTGTTTTCTGGAGCTTGGCTATAGTTATGCGCGCCGTCTGCGCGCCGTCGCGATTGGTTACATCAACAAAGTATATCTTCGGCACGGTACTCCTCTCCTAAACACAGCGGTTGTGTG
>JAUVZM010000042.1 GCA_030602615.1 bacterium | reverse complement strand
ACCACTCTCTCAGATGATAAAACATAGCAGAGTTGACAACTTCCTACAAGAACATGGCTACACCTCAATTGCCCTGGCTACTGGCTACCCTCTTACGGAAATCTCAACTGCTGACACGTACCTTCACCCCCGCTTTGCTCTGACCCAGTTTGAAAACGCGCTACTTAATACTACTTTTGTGCCTACCATCGACTACCAACTGGGGCATAGTTGGGGGTCTGCCGGCAGTTGGCTCTCTGGTTGGCGGTATGACTTGCATCGTAAGTGGATACTGCATACATTAGATGAACTAGAGCGTATTGCGCGAGAAGGCGACAGGCCGTTCTTAGTATTCGCTCATATTATGTGCCCCCATCCGCCCTTTGTCTTCGATGAGCAAGGCGCACCTATCAATCCACCTCACCACTATTCCATATTCGACGCGAATGATTTCATGCAGCAGCCAGGTAGTGGGGGGAAACACGAGTATATCGCGGGCTATCGCCAGCAACTGCTATTCCTCAACTCAAAGCTGGAAGATACTATAGAACATATTCTGGCTACCTCGGAACGGCCTCCTGTTATCATTTTACAGGCAGATCACGGGCCCGGCTCGGAAGTTGACTTGTACTCCTCAGAGAAGACGAACATGGAGGAGCGAATGGCGATATTTAATGCTTACTACCTTCCAGGGGTGCACGCCGCCACAATACCTGACGATATCACTCCAGTTAATAGCTTTCGCGTGGTGTTCAATTCCTATTTCCGTACAGATTTCGAAATTCTGCCAAACGAGAGCTATTATTCAACGTGGTTGGCACCCTATGACTTCATTAGGGTAACCGAACAGATTACCTCTGGAGGCGGCGCGGCTAATCATCTGTCGTTAAGTGCTGGGCGGGAATGACCTGGTACAAGAGGCGAAGCGTATCGTAAGAGCTGACGAAGTCGTGTTGAAAGGCTACCTGATCGCGGTCAATTGTGATAGGGATGGTGAGCAACTGTGAAACTGGTTACTACCGAACAGATGCGAGGTCTGGATCGTGCTGCCATTGAGGACTACGGCATTCTTGGCCTGGTGCTTATGGAAAATGCCGGGCGGGCAGTAGCCGAGGCTGCTGCCCGGATGCTGGATGGTTCTGGCCGGGTGGTAGTAGTCTGTGGGAGCGGCAACAATGGCGGCGACGGCTTTGTCGCGGCTCGTCACCTGAGCAACAGGTCGGTGGAAGTCGAAGTCTACCTGTTGGCCGCTGTTGATGATTTGCAGGGCGACGCTGCCACCAATTGCCATATCGGCCAGCAGATGGATTTGCCGATTTTCGAAAACCCTGATCCAGCGACCCTCGAAGCTGCTGTCAATTCCGCGGATTTGGTCATTGATGCCATCCTGGGCACCGGAATCAGCGGTGAGGTCCGCGACCCGGCTCAATCGGCCATCGCCGCTATCAATCAGTCACAGGCTCGTGTACTGGCTGTGGATATTCCCTCGGGGATAAGCGGCGACACTGGCGTCGAGATGGGCGAGGCCGTCTGGGCGGATCGCACGCTTACCTTCGGCCTGCCCAAGATAGGGCACTACTGCTATCCGGGCCGCGACCACTGCGGCGAGATTGAACTGGTAGACATCTCGCTGCCCGCCGCGCTGGTCGAGGCGGCCGACCTGCTCACCAATCTCACCACCAGCCAGGATGTGGCAGCTATGCTGCCGCCACGCTGGGCTGATATGCACAAGGGCGAGGCCGGTCGTCTGCTGATTGTGGCTGGCTCGCCGGGAATGACGGGAGCGGCGGCGATGGCCGGTCTGGCGGCGGTGCGCAGTGGCGCCGGTCTGGTGACTGTTGGCATCCCCGAAAGCCTAAATGACATTCTCGAGGTCAAGTGCACCGAGGTTATGACCCTGCCGCTGCCCGAGACCGCCCAGGGCAGCCTGTCCCTCGAAGGGCTCGATCAGATATTGGACTTTGCCGAGGGCTGTGATGCCGTGGCGCTGGGACCAGGTCTCTCGCAGGTGCCGGAGACTGTCGAACTGGCTCGCAAGCTCATCGAGCGGATTTCTGCTCCTCTGGTCGTTGATGCCGACGGGCTTAATGCCTGTGCGGAGGCAACTGAGCCGCTGCAGAATCGGAAGGCTCCCACGATAGTCACACCTCATCCCGGCGAGCTATCCCGGCTCATTGATCGGTCAATCGCTGATATCCAGCAGGACCGGGTAACCGCAGCCCGGCAGGCGGCCCAGGATCTGCAATGCGTCGTGGTGCTGAAGGGCGCTGGTACGGTAACAGCCAGCCCCGACGGCGATGTGTGGGTCAACCCCACTGGCAACGCGGGAATGGCTTCAGGCGGAGTCGGGGATGTGCTTACTGGCGTTATCGGTGGGTTGCTGGCAGGTGGTGGTGATGCTATGAAGGCAGCAGTCAGCGCTGTTTACTGCCACGGGCTGGCTGGCGACCTGGCGGAAGACTACTGCGGCCAGCGCGCGCTGATTGCCTCTGACCTGCTTGTCCAGTTACCGGCTGCCTTTGAGGCTGTGGACTAGCTGTACAGGCCGGTAGCCCTGCCGGCGTATAGTCCAGATTGTTCATAAACGCAAATACAGATATGCCTTGTGGTCTGAAAGCCGGTTCCAAGGGGTGTTTTAGTAGAGACTATTCAACCCCTGTCCGGGGATAGCATATAGTACGGTACTGTTAGACTGTTGAAATTTTTGCCGGAAAGGTGCGGAAAACCGGCTTTTTTCAAAAAGCGGGTTTTCCGCGAAAGTCGTTTGTAGATTTTGCCGCCTAGCGCGCTCCGCTTACCTCCTCCAGATTGATCAGCATCTGCTGCTCGACTGCCTGCACCTCGGCCAGGACCTGCAGGTTCTCCTGGACGGCCTGCTTGGTGCTTAGCGCTGCCAGCTTACCCCGACCAAACGGCTGCCATTGAGTCTCCAGCATCGCTGCTTCGCTGTACAGCAGCACGGCTGTTTCGACCAGAAGGTCAGCCTGCTGAGGCAGGAAGTGCTCACTGGCCTGACTTAGGAAATCGGCGGCTGCCCGACGCGCCCCGATGAAGCTAAGCCGAGGCAAGCCCTCCCAGGCGGATAGCTGCGCCAGTCTGACATCGTCGTCGGCAGCATTGGCTGCTGCCAGGTCGGAGGCCAGCTTCTGGAGTCCCTGAAGACCGGGATACAGTGGTGACTCGCTGCTGGTGGAGATTGCCTTCATCATCTCAATTGCATTGCCGATCGCCCACAGTACTGTCTGCTGGTGGGTCAGGAATCGCGGCGGGCGCTGTATTGTGATCAAAGGATATTTGACTTCCGGTGGTGCAGCGCTGGCTGGTTGCAAAGTAGCCCGGGCCGGTTGCCACTTTTCATCAAGCTGCTTAGCCTCCAACAACATCTCGCCGAAGGGCGGCACCGTGAGCCGACACAGTACCTGCTCACCGACAGCAGTCAGTTCAGTGGCCACTGCCCATAATGGTTCGGCCAGTGTGTCGCCGCTGACCCCCGGGAAGGATATCTGTACTGGCAACATGCACACCTCGCCTGCGTTGAGCGCTATGCGCAGCCGCTCGAAGGCTACTGCCTGGCTCAGGCGCCAGTCGGTCTTCACCGGGCAGCCCAGTACCCCGGCGGCGGCCACTATCGGATTCTGGGTAAAGGGCTGACCCGGCCAGGCGCCCGGATTCTCAGCATCATACACAAAGCCAAAGGCATCACCGCTCAAGCCCGCCACCGTCTCGAGCGCAGCCAGCGCGTGACTGGTTGCGGCTGTGCCCGCCCCCCTCGGCGGCACCTGCTGCAGAGCCAGGGAAAGCGCCACCAGATGCCGGGCGCCGCTGGGTGAGAGCCGATTGCCCTGCAGGTGTGCTCCCCGCAGCACAACATTGTCAAGAGTGGTCCCCCACAGCAAAGTGTTACGGAATGACGCGCCCGCCAGATCGCTGTCGCTGATGGTTGTGAATGACAGGTCGGTGCCTTCGAAGGCTATGCCGCGGGCATTCGTGTCTGTGATCTGGGCACCGCTCATACTACAGTCAGCAAACCAGGCGCCTCGCAGGTCAGCTTCCGTCCACTGGGCTGCCTCCAGATCGGCTCCCTGCAGGTACAGGCCGGCCAGATTAACTGAGCCGAACGCCACCTCGTCCAGTGATTCCACGGCCCCCACTAGGGGTTGGGGTTGTCGTTCTGCTGGTTGTTGGCCTGTCCGGACTTCGAACTCCTGCTGTGCGGCGACGGTTAGCGTGATGCTTACTGCAAGAGATAGGCAAACCGCTGCTGTGATGAAAGTGCGTATCGGGGAGGTTGTGGCCATTGTCTTCACCTGCCGAGGCAAGAAGATAGACACGGTTGCAGCACTGCTTTTGATTGTAGCGCCCCTGGCCTAATCTGTCAACTGCTCTGCGGGCTGACGGCTCTGTGGCTTGTCTCCAGGGAGGATATTGTCTGTGTGTCACGAACAAATGAATATGCCTTTCACACAATACCTCAAAAGCCTTCGCGAAAACCTGCGCACCGGCCAGGCCGGCGAGCCGCCCGCTAAGCTATGATGATATTACCCATTACCAGAGCGTCGTCCTGGCTCTGCGCGAGACACGACAGCTGATGGAGGAAACTGACCGGACAATTCCCGCCCGGCCGATTGAGTAACTAGCAAAGACAGTAATGGTAGGCAACCAAACCACAGGAGGGATGAATATGCAAGTTGAGCCCGGAGAGTATATGAGAATAATCCCCCCACCACCTGTTGTGCTCGTATCGACTCTGTATGGTGAGGTGAAGAACGTAGCGCCATTCGGGATGAATATGCCCATTTCTTCTGATCCACCTCTGTATGCCATCGGAGTCCGAGAGACCAGAGATACCTACAGCAATATCCTGGAAACAGAGGAGTTTGTCGTGGCTGTGCCAGGTCCGGACTTGGTGGAACAGATTGCGGCAACCGCAGAAGCTTTGCCCAGAGACGTAAGTGAGTTTGAAAGAGCGGGACTCACCCCGGCTGAAAGCACGGTCGTCAAAGCTTTTGGGGTAAGAGAATGCCAGGCCAATCTTGAGTGTAGGCTGGAGTGGGTCAGGCAAGCCGGTGACCATCACATTGTGGTCGGGCGTGTGGTAGCCGCAAACATCGACGATAGGATCTATCGGGAAGACCTGTCCAGAGTTGTCATCGATCCTGTCTACCACGTCGGAGCCAAGGACGGTGAGTATGCGAAAAAGGGCGCACTTGTCGGTCAGTAGCTGATATCCGACAAGAAACTGGGCCGCCCGCTAAGCTATGATGACATTAAGCATTACCAGGGGATCGTCCTGGCCCTGCGCGAGACGCGGCGGCTAATGGCCAATATTGACGAAGTCATTTCCACCTGGCCGATTGAGTAGGCCAATATCGTTTGAACCAAGGGGGGCACACTATGTCTGAACAACCCGAGAACAAGGCGCCGATAGTGCTGGTGATAGATGACGAACAAGCGTTTCGGACAGCGTGTCGTGAGACCCTGGAATACGCCGGCTATGGTGTGTTGGAGGCAAGCGAAGGGTTAGAGGGAGTGCAACTGTTCCGCGGGCAGCGTGATGCGATCGCCGGGACTATCATGGATTGGATGATGCCGGGCTTGAGTGGGGATCACTGGATAAGGCTGATCCGGGAAATCGATCCCGAGGCCAGGATACTGCTCTGCACTGGGCAATTCTTGAACGAAGCTGCCCGTGAGCGACTCAAATCTGATGGCATAGGCCTGGTGAAGAAGCCTGTTGATGCAGAGGGCTTGCTCAGCGCCGTCGCAAAGGCTTTTGGAAGTGTTCACGGCGACGTTGGGGAGGGGGAAGGTAGCCCAAGGATGGCGGAGACCAGCGCTCCAGCGGAGGATGAAATAGTGGAGTCCCAGGGGGACGACCAGGGCCGCACTGGTGACGAATTCGAGCGCAGGGCGAGGGAAATGCTGGGACATGTAGAAGAATTGATGGCGGACGAACCAGACATCTTCGCCCCGGAAGCCAATTGCGGCAGCGCGGCGTTATTGGAAGAAAAATGGCGGGGGCGTGTTGGCCTACGTAGTAGTACCGGCACAATAGAGCAAGACGCGGCGACCGAGCCGTGCTGGCAAGTGGGTGTTGGCGTACTGGGGTGTCAGGACGAGGATGCAGGTGACGCGGCGCAGGTTGGGTACGTATTTACTGTGGCATTGGTGGAAGGGGATACGACGTTTCGGGCGGAGCGGGTAGTTAGGATTCCGTGCGCAGAGGAGTGAGGGGGTGCATGTACGAGCGCATTGCGGCCAGGAGACATTCTCTTTCGGTCTTCTTGTGCATCACAAGGCAGAGACGCTATGGCTTGTCATCCAATCACTGTGTAACCCGAAGTGATGCCCAGGCAGACGGGTTCTAATCTGCATTTACGGGCGAAGGAGGCGACTAATATGAGCAAGCCACTGATTAGTGGACTTAGCGTAGGCGACAAGGTCTCGGCTCCCTTTGTGGTCACTGACATCTCCCTGGCGTCGTTTCGGAACAAGCCGGGCAGCTATCTCAACCTGACCCTGAAAGACCGCAGCGGTGAGATTGCCGGGCGAATGTGGGACAATGCCGAGCAGGCGGCGGCCGCCCTCCAGCCCGGCCAGGTAGCTATGGTAGCTGGTCAGGTGGAGGAATATCAGGGCGAAGCCCAGGTCATCGTGCGGGCGATCCGCCCCTGCCGGCCCGAGGAGTACGATCCGGCCGACTTTGTGATCACCGGCCCACGCAGCCCCGAGGAGATGGTCGAACAGCTCGAGGCCGATATCGCCGAGGTGGACAATGCTCATCTGCACAAGCTGCTGGAGGCCGTCTTCGACGACGAAGAGTTGCTGGCCCGATTCTCCAGCTCGCCCGGCGGCAAGACCCTGCATCATGCCTATCGCGGTGGGCTTATTGAACACACCCTCAACGTGGTTGAGTTGGTCAAGAAGGCGAGCGAACTGTACCCACGGCTCGACCGCGACCTGCTCATCACTGCGGGGCTGTTGCATGATCTGGGCAAGATATACGAGTTGGAAGGCGAACTCAGCTATGACTACAGCGATGAGGGCAAGTTCCTGGGACACGTGATACTGACCGACCGCCTCCTGACCGATAAGATCGCCCAACTACCCGACTTCCCCCAGCATCTGGCTGATACTCTCAGCCATGCAGTGCTCAGTCATCATGGGCAGCGCGAGTGGGGAGCGCCGGTTCTGCCCTCGACTCCGGAGGCCTGTGCCTTGCACTATGCCGACAACCTGGATGCCCGCGTCCAGGGCTTTCAGCAGGTTATTGATCGCCACGGCGACCAGCCCGGGCGCTGGTCGCGATATCATCCCTACTTTGAGCGGAGTATCTTTGTCGGTCCTGCTGAACCTGACAACGACGACTCTATGTAGTAGACTGCTATTGCCGCGATCAGTGAACCTTGTGATTGAAGACACGTCTATAACTATGACTGAGGCTAGCACGGCGCAGGTAGACATCTCAGAACTGGTCCGCAGGGCCAAAGAGGGCGACGATGAGGCCTTCGGGATGCTGGTTGAACAATATCAGGACAGAATCTATGGTTACGTATTCCGAATGCTGCACGATCCCGAGGACGCCGAAGATGTCGCTCAAGAGGTTTTTATCCGCGCTTATCAAAACTTGGCGGGATTTCGCGAAACGGCCAGCTTCCCGACCTGGCTGTATCGGATCGCCACCAATCTGGCGATTGATGCGACCCGCACTCGCAAGTGGCGCCGGGCAGGCACCTTTTCGCTGGATGAGCCTGTAGAGACCGACGAAGGGGAGATGAGGCGGCAACTGCCCGCCGACAGACGCGGAACCGTCAGCCTGGCGGAAAGCTCCGAGCTTCAGCGGATAGTGGCCGAGGCAATTGCCCAACTCTCGGCTAAACTCAGGACAGTCATTACGCTTTACGATATCGAAGGATTGAGCTACGAAGAGATCGCCCAAGTGCTGGGTTGTCCCGTCGGTACGGTTAAGAGCAGATTGTTCAACGCTCGCAATCAACTGCGAGATAAGCTCGAAGAGAAGATAGATGTCGAAAACTGGCTGGCAGAACTGCCGTGATCAGTCAGCTTGACAATAGTGGAGGAGTACCAAAATGCGTTGCGCAAAGCTTCGCAGGATAATCGTTGTAATTGCGTCCGAAGACCGCGCTGAACGGCTCCAGGAGGCCATTGAGCAGCACCTGGCCCGGTGTCCGGAGTGTGCCCAGTTTGCCCGCCAGATGGATTCGCTGACCCGGCATCTGCACAGGCTGCCCCGCCGCCCGGCACCCGAGGACTTTGTACTCACTGTTAAGCGGCGAATGCGGGTGCAGGAGCCCAAGCCCAGGATTGGCTTGATCGAGCGGATATTCGGAGTACATCGAGCGCCCACTCCGCTGGTATCGCCGCAGGTAGCCTGGACGGGCGTCTCAGTAGCAGTTGTGGCCCTGGCGGTGGGATTGCTATTGGGCGTGCCTGGCGGTAAATCCGGGCCGCCTACACCTGGGCCGATAATTGCCAGTCACTCGACTGCCACGGAGGCCTCCCTGCCGATAATGGACGAAATTATGCTGCGGCATCGCCAGTATAGCCGCAGCTTTCCCCTGGCCGATGATCCGGGCCTCAATCTGATTTCATACTCACCCGGAGAAGAATAGTCGTGAAGCGCATGACAACTAGAAGCTGGCGGCAAAAATTGCTGGCAGTAACCGGTGCCGGGCTGATCTCTCTGGTCGGGATGGTCTCGGTGGCGCAGGCAGACGAGGGGTGGGCGTGGCGAGTGGTCCAGCGCAGTGTGCAGGCCGGCCATAACGTCCCTCACCAGGGCTACCGAGATGTGGTGGTGTTTCGCCAGGGGCAGAAAGTTGGCGGATTTCGGCAGAAGATTTCGCGTGGGCACGGCGGTAGGCAGCGAGTAGTGGTAGTCGAGCCGCCCGACCAGCGGGATCGCACTGAGATTTGTGATGGCCAGACCCGCTGGGAATATTATCCCCGCGCCCACAAAGTAGTAATCAGCAAGGTGCCTGGTGGGGATCGGCCAAGCCCCGCAGAAATGCCAGCCACGCCCGGCCCCCCTGCCAGTTTACGTGCCAACTATCTTGGCGACGGTCGGGTGGCGGGACGACTCGCCCACATCGTGGAGTTGACCACTCCGGCAGGCCGGCTCGTGTGCAAACTGTGGGTCGATCGCGAAAAGTTCGTCCAGCTCAAGGTGCAGCGGTTCAGTCCCTCTGGCAAGATCACGTATTCGGCATACTTCACCACTATCACCTACGATCCGGAGTTCTCTCCTGACCTGTTCTCCTTCACCCCCCCCAAAGACTGTCACATTATTAATGTGCCTCCGGCGCTACCCCGGATGGACTTGAAACAGGCTCAACATCAGGCCGGATTTCCCGCCAAACTGCCGCAGTACGTACCAGATGGCTATCAGTTGGAACGTAGCCGCGTAGCGGTGGCTCGTATGGGGGGGCGGCCCGTGTTGTGGTTGTCCTTCTCCAACGGAGTAGAGCGCTTCTCGCTGTTCCAGAGCCGACAGGGGCTGGGTATGCACACAGGCCGGCAGCGGCTGGGGGAGTGCTGGGTAGCCGGGCCGTTCTCTTTTGCGCTCGTCGGTTCACTACCGGCGGAGGAAGTACAAAAGATTAAGAAATCTATCCAGAGGTAGTCTCTGTCTTTGTGTTGGCCTTCCCCCTCCTTGCCCCGTACCACCGTGCCTGCGACAGTTTTTGTTCCATCAATTGCTTTGATCTCGCCAGTGTCCTGAGGCCTACGCTCCAGGTAGCCTCGGCCGCAGGAAGGAGTTTTTCGCAGGACATAGAATAGTAGGTATCGGCACACTTGCCGCCGAACTTAACGGCGGACAAGCAAAGTACACGAATTATTGAAGTTTTTCCCTAAAGTGCCAATATAATGTTTGCCCAAGGCACGTTGGGAACATCTGAAGGAGCAGTTACTGTGAGAATCGATCCCAAGAAACTGTCAGAAATTACCCGCAAAACGGTGGAGGCTGCTCGCGGTGAGCAGGTGGGCGAAGTTGACGCTACCGCAAAGTCCAGCCAAGCTGCCCAGGCCGATCAGGTCAGCCTCAGCCATCAAGCCCGACAGATTCAGCGCGCTCACCAGGCGCTATCTGGCATACCGGAGGTCCGCCAGGAAAAAGTAGCTCAGGCCAAGCGCAAGATCGCCCAGGGCACTCTTGAGATAGACGCAGAAGCGATAGCCCGCAGGATAGTTGAAGGCGGCATCTGATTCCGAGTCGTATCGGTTCTAATCAACAGGCAGCCGGTCCTGGTTTGAGGGCCGGCTGTTTTTTGTGGTACTGATTGGCACTTTCCCGTCGCTTGTCTGTTTCTTATGCAACTTCCTCGCTGGCTCAGGCAATGTGTTGTCGCATCGGCCTGTGGCTACTGCACCGGCCCCGTTGACAGTGCCCA
Organism: bacterium; assembly: GCA_030602615.1. Lineage (GTDB taxonomy): Bacteria > Armatimonadota > Zipacnadia > Zipacnadales > Zipacnadaceae > JALGTD01. The sequence continues at coordinate 10,946 of JAUVZM010000042.1, read as the reverse complement.
AATTGATGGCTTATACTACTGACGAACTCACCGACCATCGAAAGGTATGCATCTATGCCCCTGCCGGCATTCGAAGAGTGGGTAGTACCACCACGTGATCGCCAATTCGAGCAGCAAATAGCCCAGGCTGTGGACATTCATCCACTTATGGCGGCTGCATTGCGCAACCGGGGACTGACTACGGAACCAGCCATTCGCGACTTTCTTCAGTCTTCTTTGGATCGGCTCCATGATCCGTCCAGTCTTCCCGATATCGAGCCCGCCATCGCTCGGCTGGTCCGGGCGGTGCGCAACCAGGAGCATGTGCTGGTCCACGGCGACTACGATGTTGATGGCATCACCGCTTGCGCGCTGATGACCAGATTTCTGTCCACGGTGGGCGTGCAGGTCAGCTATTACATTCCGCACCGCATCAAAGACCAGTACGGCTTGAGCCCACAGGCGGTCAGTCAGGCCACCGAGAAGGGTATCGAGTTGATAGTCGCTGTGGACTGCGGAGTGTCTGCTCACGAGGCTATTGCGACCGCTCGCTCTGGCGGCGCTGATGTAATTGTTATAGACCATCACGAGCCTGGCCCGCAGCTTCCCGAAGGGGCGTCAATCATTGACCCCAAGCGCAGCGATTCGCAGTACCCGGAGTCGGAACTGGCGGCCGTGGGGCTGTGTTTCAAGGTGGCCTCAGCGGTCTGCCAGGCCCTGGAAGTCTCGCAGACCTCGCTGCAGCGGGCATTTCTGGATCTGGTAGCGTTGGGCACTATCGCCGATATGGTGCCTCTGCGCGGTGAAAATCGCCTGATGGCAGCCTCCGGTCTGAAGCTGCTGCCCCAGACTAGAAAAGTCGGATTGGCGGCTCTGCTGAATATATGCGGGTTAGACTCGCAAATCACGGCCCGAGATGTCTCGTACCGGATAGCGCCGCGGCTTAATGCGGTGGGCCGGCTGGCTGATGCCAACGAGGCTGTGGACTTGCTGCTGACTGATGACCAGGTCGAGGCCGACCGTCTGGTTAATTACCTGGATAGTCTGAACCGCGAGCGCCGGGATGAGCAGGAGCGAGTCTACCAGAAAGCGCAGGAGATGATCAACGGAGACGAAGACCTGCAGCAAGCACCTGCTTTAGTCCTGGATTCTGAGGGCTGGCATGTCGGTGTGGTCGGTATCGTCGCCTCACACTTGCTGGAGCGCTACCGCCGGCCGGCTATGGTGCTGGTTCACGAAGGTGACCAGGCGCGGGGCTCAGCCCGCAGTGTGGAGGGATTTGACATTGCTGAGGCCCTGCAAAGCTGCAGCGATCTGCTGGTCAAGCACGGCGGTCATGCGGCGGCGGCCGGCCTGACCATCCAGCGCGAGAACCTGCCTGCCTTCCGCCAGCGCATGAATGACTTGGTCGTAGAGGCGCTGGGCCCTGACGGCTGGCAGGCCCGGGTGCACGCCGATGCTGTGGTGGATCTGGCGGAGATTGACGAGTCTCTGCTGGAAGACTTGCAGGCTCTGGAACCGTGTGGCCAGGACAATCCCCAGCCGCGATTTGTCGCTCGGGATGTAGAGGTGTCCAGTTGTCGTCGCGTCGGCAGCCAGGAACGTCATTTGAAATTGCAGGTCAACTCGGAGAAGGGCCACTGGGATTGTATCGGTTTCGGCTTGGCCAGTGCCGCGCGTCGGATCCAACCCGGCCAGCGAATTGACATCTGTTTCACCCCCGAGTTCAATGAATATATGGGCACCCGCGAGCTGCAACTGCGCCTGGAGTCGGTGCGGCCAAGCAACGGGGAAACCCGGAGGCAAGAATAACGCTATGCCGACACAGCGATTTTGCATCAGCACAGGCAAGCGCCGCCAGGTAAGTGACATAACCAGCCAGGTGCAGGAGGCTGTCCGCGCGGCGGGCTGTGACCAGGGACTGGCCTGCATCTCGGTGCCGCACTGTACCTGCGTGGTCTATGTTAACGAGAACGAAAACGGCCTGGTCGCTGACACGCTCCAATTCATCAATCAGTTGCCTGCCGGGGGTAGGTGGCAGCACAATCGTATTGATAATAATGCCGAGGCCCATCTGGTGGCCTCGCTTATGGGCAGTAGCACTTGCCTGTCGGTCAGCGGTGGGCAAGTCGAGCTGGGCACCTGGCAGCGGATAATGCTCATAGAGCTTGACGGGCCGCGCGAGCGGCGCGTGACTGTAACAGTTGTGCCGGGCTGAACACGCGGAGGGACGCGATGGCAGCAGCCTGTCCGATATCTCAAGCTGTGCTCCTCGTGGGCGGGGTGGGCACGCGCCTGCGCCCGCTGACCTATCTTATGCCCAAGGCGCTGCTGCCGGTGCTCAATCGCCCTTTGATATCGTACGAACTGGAACTGTTGGGCCGCAGCGGCGTGCCGGATGTGCTGCTGACCACCGGTTACCAGGCCAGCCAACTGCGGGATGCCCTCGGCGGCGGCGAGAGTTGGAGCATTAATCTTATCTATGTTGAAGAGCAGCGGCCACTGGACACTGCCGGCGCCCTCAAGAATGCCCAGGAGTTGTTGGCCGGCGATTTCTTCGTCTTCAACGGCGACCTGATTCTGGACTGTGACCTGGCTAAGTTGGCCCGTGCGCACAGCCAGTCGGGGGCACTGGTGACAATCCTGCTGCGCCAGGTGGAGGATATCAGCCATTTTGGGCTGGTCCAGCGCGACGAGAGAGGCTTTGTTACTGCTTTTCGCGAGAAGGTAGAAGTCGATGCGACCGGCCAGCGGACGGTCAATGCCGGTGTCTATGTGATGGCTGCTGAGGTGCTGGATTACATTCCAGTCGGTGAACCGTACTCGAGCGAGTCCGACCTGTTTCCTGCGCTGTTGGAAGCGGGTCTGCCCATGTTTGGCCATCTTCCCGACCAGCAGGGCTACTGGACCGACGTCGGTCGCCTTGAGACATATCTGGCCGCCAATCACGACCTGCTCAGCGGCCGCCTGCCCTGGGTATACTGGCCCTGGTGTGATGAGCAGTTAGAAGGTAGTGGCGGTCGGGTGGTGCCGCCGACCTGTTGTGGTTCAGATGTTGAGGTGGGGGAGGCTGCGCAGATTGGTCCTTATGTCACGCTGGGAGATGACGTTCAAATTGGTGCAGGAAGTGTGCTGACTGACTGCATCGTACAGGCCGGCGCTACTGTCGAAGGTGAAGTTGTATTGGAGTCGGTGATCGTAGCCGAAAACGAAACAGTACCCGCCGGACATAACCAAACTGGAGGCGTATTTTGCACTTATGAGCAATGAGATGCTGTTGATGATTCCCGGTCCGACCAATCTGCCCCAGCCCGTGCGCGAGGCGCTGGCCCAGCCGGCTATCTACCACCGCGGCCAGCAGTTTGCACAACTGCTCGAAGTCTGCACTGAGGGCCTCAAGCCGATCTTTGGCACAGAAAGCGATGTATTTATTCTCACCTCCTCCAGCACCGGAGCGATGGAGGCGGGGATTGTGAACTTCCTGTCGCCGGGCGACCCGGTGATTGCCATTGACACCGGCAAGTTTGGCCAGCGGCTGGGCGCAATCGCTGACGCCTTCGGGGCGGAGGTAACCTGGCTGAAGGTCGAGCCCGGGCGGGCTGCCTCGGCAGATGTGCTCGATGCGCTGTGTGCGCAGGTGGAGCCGAAGGCTGTACTACTTGTTCAAAACGAGACCTCAACCGGCGTCTGTCAGGATGTGGCGGCGCTGTCGGAAGTAGCCAACGGCCACGGTGCGCTGGTGATGGTTGATGCCGTCAGCAGCCTGGGCGGTATTCCCTTCCAGATGGACGAGTGGTCGGTGGATGTGGTGATGGCTGGATCACAGAAGGCCCTGATGCTGCCGCCGGGCCTGGCCTTTGTCGCCATCAGCCAGCGAGCCTGGCAGGCGGCCGAGACGGCCCGGATGCCTCGCTACTACTTCGATCTGCCGGCCGCCCGCCAGTCCACCGCCAAGGGACAAACTCCCTACACACCGAATATCAGTATGATCGTGGCGCTGGCTGAAGTAATCAGCCTACTCCAGGCCGAGGGGCTGCCTGCCGTCTACCGCCGCCATCAGCAGATGGGCCGGGCCACCCGCGCAGCAGTTCAGGCGCTGGACCTGGCGCTGTTTGCCGATCCCGAGTTTGCCTCCGATGTGGTGACCGCCGTGCAATCGCCGGAGGGCCTGGATTCCACTGAGCTGGTCAAGCGGGTCCGCGATGACCATAATATTCTCATCTCGGGCGGCCAGGATGAGCTTAAAGGTAAAATATTTCGCATCGGTCATCTGGGCTGTGCCGGTATCGGGCAGGTCCGCCGCACAATAGGGGCAGTGGCTACCAGCCTCGTCGAGATGGGATACGACTGTGCAGTGCAAGCAGCGACCGAGGCTATTGATGAAGTCGTGGCGAACTATTGAGTGAAGGGGACTTGCTGTGTCTGACTATCGCATACTGGTCACTGACCCACTGGCCGACGAGGGCCTGGCCATCCTGGAGGAGTCCGGCGACGTTGAGGCGTTGCCTGACCTTAGCGAGGATGAGCTTGTCCAGGCCATAGTCGGCGCCGACGCGCTGGTGGTGCGCAGTGGTACCCAGGTCACCGAACGCGTTATCCGGGCGGCTGACAGCCTCCAAATTATCGCCCGCGCCGGCGTTGGTGTGGACAATATTGACATACCCGCTGCCACCGCCTGCGGCATACTGGTGGTCAACTGTCCGGCGGGCAACACGGTGGCCGCTGCCGAGCATACCGTTGCCCTGTTGCTGGCCGTAGCGCGCAATATTCCCCAGGCCCACGCCGCCCTGAAAGACGGCAGGTGGGATCGCAAACGCTTTATGGGCCGCCAGGTCGCCGACAAAACTCTGGGTATCATCGGCCTGGGTCGCATCGGTTTGGAAGTGGCTCGCCGCGCCCGCGGGTTGCAAATGCAGGTGCTCGCATACGACCCGTATCTGTCGGCACAGCGAGCCGAGGACGTGGGAGCGCAGATATGCACGCTCGAAGAACTTCTGCAGCAGGCCGATTTTGTGACGATTCATAGTGCTCTCACTGATGAGACCCGTGGTATGATTGGCGCCGAGCAACTGGCTTTGATGAAGCCGCAAGCAATTATTATCAACTGTGCTCGTGGCGGGATCATTAGCGAGACAGCTCTGCTCGACGCCCTCAACAGCGGCCAACTGGCCGGCGCGGCCCTGGATGTATTTGAAGACGGCTCCCGCCCAAATCCCGACCTGGTGGCTCTGGATAATGTCGTCGTCACCCCTCATTTGGGTGCTTCAACCAGTGAAGCTCAGGTAAGCGTGGCGGTAGATGCCGCCCGCCAGGTGGTTGACGTCCTCAGTGGCCGGCCGGCGCACTGGCCAGTCAATATGCCCGCGCTGTCTGAGGAAATAACGCCTGGCGCGGGCACGCGATCTGCCCGGGGGCACACGAGTTGAACTGGTTGAGTTTGGCTGATTGGCCCGCCAAGCGTACTACATCATATAGATTGGACCGAAGCTAATGCGTATACTGATAACAAATGATGACGGAGTGCGAGCGCCGGGCCTATGTGCCCTGATCCGAAGCCTGCAGGAAGTGGCTGAGCTGCGGGTGATTGCTCCGGAGCGCGAGCAGAGTGCGGCGGGGCATGCGGTTACCCTGCACAAGCCGCTGCGGCTGGCTCCTGTGGCGCTTTCCGGAGTGAATGGCGAAGTTTTCGCCTGTAATGGCACCCCGGCTGACTGCGTGATCCTGGGTGCCCTTACCGACTCTGACCCGCCCGATCTGGTGGTCGCCGGCATCAACGGGGGTGCCAACCTCGGCGAAGAGGTGCTCTATTCGGGTACGGTCTCCGCAGCTATGGAAGCCGCCATTCAGGGCATACCCAGTTTTGCCATATCGGTCACTTCCTATGATGAAGTTGATTTCGGCCCGGCGGCTCGCTTTGCCCGGCGCCTGGCACTCCTGCTGGATGATCTTGATCTGCCTGACAACAGCTTCCTGAATGTAAATGTCCCGCCGGTGTCGCCCGAACAGATTCAGGGAGTGGCTATTACGCGGCTGGGCCATCGCGCCTATATCAACCGCATCCACCGGCGCGAGGACCCGCGTGGCGAAACCTACTACTGGTTCTCGGGTGATCCCACCGAATCCGACTCAGCTCCGGGCACTGACATCGGGGCTATTGCCGAGAACAAGATATCCATCACTCCGGCCCATTTTGATCTGACCAGCTACGAAATATTGGATAATCTCGACTCGTTGTTGGAGGGATTGCGTGAGTGGTGATGAGTTTCAGCCGGCTTACCGTCTACTCGGCGAAGAGGAGCTGACCGCCCGCCGCGACCAGGCTCTGGCTATATTGAGTGAATGCCGCCTGTGTCCGCGTGAGTGTGGTGTCAACCGCGCTGAGGGCGAGACCGGCTTCTGTGACAGTGGTCGCGAGGCCCTGGTGGCCAGTCACGGCAAGCACTTCGGCGAGGAGCGCCCGCTGGTGGGCTATGGCGGCTCGGGCACAATCTTCTTTGCCAACTGCAACTTGGGCTGCATATTCTGCCAAAACTATGATATCAGTCATCTTGGGCATGGGCAGCCGGTTGGTCCGGAGCGGCTCGCTGATATGATGATTGATCTGCAGCGGCGGGGAGTGCACAATATCAACCTGGTCACACCGACCCACTTCCTGCCGCAGATAATTGAGGCGCTGCTCATCGCAGCCCGGCGGGGTCTGGAGGTCCCGCTGGTGTACAACTGTGGCGGTTATGAGTCTGTCGCGGCGCTCAAGCTTCTGGATGGTATCGTAGACATATATATGCCCGATGCCAAGTACAGTGACGGAGAAGTGGCCCAGCAGTTATCGCGGGCTCCAGACTACCCGGAGCGGATGCAGTCGGCAATAGCTGAGATGCACCGCCAGGTCGGCGACCTGCAGATCAATGACGACGGTATCGCTCAGCGCGGGCTGCTGGTCCGCCATCTGGTCCTGCCCAACAATTTGGCGGGTAGCGCAAAGATAATGCGCTTTCTGGCTGACCTTAGCCTCAATACTTATGTTAATGTAATGGCCCAGTATCGGCCCTGTTATCGGGCCAGGGAAATAGAACAGATCAACCGTCGTCCCACCGTTGAAGAATATCGGCAGGCGGTCCAGGCGGCGCTGGATGCTGGCCTGCACCGGCTTGATGAACGACCGCTGGCAATTCTGCAGTGTTGAACTAGTAAACCGTGATTCACCTAAATCGTCTTGGAGGTGCCTAGGACAGTGAACAACTCTGATACAAGCACGGATGGCCTTTGGGAGCAGATAAAGCAAGTACTCCGCGAGTTTTTCCGTGGAGGCAAGGAAAGGGTCTCGGGTCTGGCCGGGACGATTGACCGCCAGGCCGGCATGCGCAAGCTGGCTGCCCAGATTGGCCTGCTGCGCCGTGAGCGCCACCAGCGTCTGCTCACTATGGGCAAGAAGGCCTACTCGCTGCACGCCCGGGGCAAGGTGCGCAACCGCGATATACTGGAGGACTGCCTGCGCATAGACGAAATCGAGGCGGAGGTTAGCGAGTTCCAGGATCGCATCGAACAGATCCGCCGCCAGGCTGGGCCTGAAGAGGACCTGATCGTGGAGCTGGAAGACGAGCAGCCCGTGGCCGAGGAAGCAGAGGTCCAGGCCGACGAGACACAAGAAAACAGCGCGCAGCCAGATCAAGAGTAGGGGTACAAGGCCGTTGCCCGCACGTCCACTGCCTCTCCGTGGCCTGTTATGCAGGCGGTCCTCAAGCAAACTGTAGCTGTATGCCTGAGGCGCTTTGCCGAAGAAGAGCGCTAGCGCGAACGATAACCAAGCAAGGACCTGCCCCTCTGCCAGCGACGGGCGAGAAACCCGTCCTACCGAATCTCTGACTTTATGGTGACACCCTTTGAGCATTATTGACGACCTCAATCCGCAGCAGCAGGAAGCAGTGCAGGCCACTGACGGGCCGGTGCTCATCTTTGCTGGTGCCGGTAGCGGCAAGACCCGCGTGCTGACCTACCGTGTTGCCTATCTGATTCACGAGCAGGACGTGGCACCTGAACATATCCTGGCGGTTACCTTTACCAACAAGGCCGCCGATGAAATGAGAGAGCGAATTGAAGAATTGGTCGGCGAGGATGCCACGCGGCTGTGGGCCGGAACCTTTCACTCGTTTTGTGCGCGGATGCTGCGGGCCGACGGCCAGGCCATTGATATTGAGCCGACTTTTACGATCTACGATGAATCTGACCAGCGGACGCTGGTCAAGGAAACCCTCTCGGCGCTTAACATAGACTCCGAGCAATACTCCCCGGAGAATATCCACTGGGAGATCAGCCAGGCCAAGAACGAGCTGCAGGGGCCGTCTGACTACGCTCCCGCCCGTGACAATCCCCTGCAGCGTGAAGCCCAGCGAGTCTACCGCGCCTACCAGCGGCGGCTGCGGGGCAATAATGCCCTGGACTTCGACGATCTCATTATGAACGGTGTCAGGCTGCTGCAGGAGTCAGCCCAGGCCCGAGAATACTACCAGAACCAATACCACTATGTGCTGGTAGATGAATATCAGGATATCAACTTCGCCCAGTTTTCGCTGATTAGGTCGCTCACCGAAGGCCATCGCAACCTCTGTGTGGTGGGTGATGATGACCAGAGCATCTACGGCTGGCGCGGCGCCAATATCCGGCTGATTCTGGCCTTCGAAGAGCACTTTCCTGACGCGCGCACCTTCAAGCTGGAGCAGAACTACCGCTCGACGGGCAATATCATCCAGTGTGCCCACGAGGTCATCAAGCACAATCAGGGCCGCGCCGACAAGCAGATGTGGACTGACAACGCACCGGGCAATGAGCCGGTAGTATATCACGCGGTCAACGAGCAGGAGGAAGCTGAGTGGGTGGTGGGCCGAATCCATACTGACTTGCTGGTGGATGAGGCCGACCCCGGCGACTACGCCATACTGTATCGCACTAATGCAATGTCACGGATTATTGAAGAGACGCTCTTGCAAGCCGCTATTGCCTACGAGATAGTCGGCGGTACTCGCTTCTACGACCGCGCCGAGATAAAGGATGTTGTCGCCTACCTGAAGGCGCTTTACAACCCTAATGATTCGCTGTCTTTGCGCCGCATAATCAACCGCCCCACCCGGGGCATCGGCGCCAGGACGATGCAGGTTCTTGACAGCACGGTTCAGCGGTTGGATAAGCCGTTGCTCGATGTCTGCGGGATGCCGGAGGTCACTGAGCAACTGCGGCTTGCCCAGCAGCACGCTGTCGCCGACTTCTATGATATGATGGACGCGCTGCGTAGCCGTTGCGAAGAATTGTCGCTGCGCCAGTTCGTCCAGGAAGTTGTCACCGGCAGCGATTATCTGCCCCGCCTGCAGCAGTCGGGGCGGGCTGACGATGCCGAGCGCGCTGACAACGTCCGGGAGTTCATCACGGCCGCCGCCCGCTTTGAAAGCTCCGCCGAAGATCCCTCCCTGGAGTCTTTCCTTGAGCACATATCTTTAATCTCCGACATTGACCAGGCGGAGTCGCTGGAGTCAACCGTCTCGCTGATGACCCTGCACAGCGCCAAGGGCCTGGAATTCCCTCAAGTTTTCCTGGTGGGTCTGGAGGAAGAGGTATTACCGCATTACCGCAGCATGGGTGACCCGGCGGAGATAGAGGAAGAGCGCCGCCTGTGCTATGTGGGGATGACGCGGGCCCAGCAGCGGCTGTATCTGAGCCATTGCAGCCGGCGGACAATCTTCGGCGATACCCAGCACCGGGAGCCGTCGCGCTTTCTGGGGCACCTGCCTGACGATTTGATCCAGCACGAGGGCACCATGCCGTCGGCGCGCCGCGTCAAAACCCCGCAACTGGAATCCGAGATGGAAATGACCGGTCGGCGGCTTGACCTGACCAGCATACTCTCGCGGGCGAAATCTGCGAGGAGCCAGCCAGGTGCTGAGCCCTCATCGCCCGAATCCCCTGAACCTGCTGTTAAGAGGGAGAAGACCGAGCCGCACACTGCCGGGGACTATTCGGTGGGGGACAGGGTAAAGCATAGCAGATTCGGCGAGGGGATGGTGGTCAGCATCAAGCCGGACAGCGCCGGCGACATTATCGTGGTGGCCTTCCCTGACGCTGGCATAAAGAAGCTGCTGGCCGAGTACGCCGGGCTGGAGAAGGCCTAGTCGGGGTTTTCCCCAAGTGCACCTTCAACTCAATATAACGTCTATTTCACCGGGTTTGGGGGCATTGTCCCCAAACAAAGCCGTCTGTGTGTCCCCTGAGTATGGCCTCGACCTTGTGACAACGGACTTCCTGGGAAACGTTGTCCGGAGAGTGTCCAAGGTAGCTTCGAACGTGAAGGGGCGTGCGTCGGTCCTGACGTAGACTGCTGCGTCTTCCTTGAGGAGGTCGGCGCAGTCACCAAAGACCTTCCTGAGCAGCTCAACGTATTGATCTCTGCCGTTGAATCTGCCGCGCGAAAAGCCCTCACCACTCCCAGGACGAGGCGGCCCGCCGAGCATCCATAGACGGAGCCACTGATCGGCGTGGTAGTTTGTCACGCCACAATATGGCGGGGAGGTGAACAGGAGATCGAAGCGTCCAATTCCTCCGTTGGCAACCGTTCGAGACAGCCGCTGGACTTCAGTCCTACTATCACCCAGGATCACCTTTGCTGAAGAGAGGCTCGGCGTTCCTTTAGCGTATCGCCACTCGACCCGCTGCCTCAGGAACTCCACCGGATCAATCTCAGGCGGCTCCAACTCTCTCTCCCGCCACCACCGCACGCAATAGTCGGGGCTCATGGCTTTGCTTTGGCGCATCTGATTCGAGAGCGACTGCGATATCTTGCCGTGAAGGTAGACCAATACTATCGCCATCAGCGTTGCGTCCACCTTGCTTTCACGCCACCTCAGTCTCTCTCTGCACGCTGTCAGGAAGCTGAGGACCATGGGGGAATAGCACCGTGTGAAGAACTCTTCTGTGTCGTCTGC
>JAUVZM010000053.1 GCA_030602615.1 bacterium | reverse complement strand
CCTATACTTACAATGAGCCGATCATCTGGTATGAGTATGTCTATGATACCGCGCGCCTGGTGCACGAGGCCGGTATGGTCAATGTGCTGGTCACCAACGGAATCATCGAAGAAGAGCCGCTGCGCCAGCTTCTGCCCTATGTAGATGCCATGAACGTGGATATCAAGGCATGGAGCAACGACTTCTATCGAGAGCTATGCCACGGAGAAGTCTGGCCGGCGCGCAGGACCGTGGAAATAGCTGCCCAGCAGTGCCACGTGGAGATAACCGTCCTGATTATCCCCGGCTACAATGACAGTGATGAGGAACTGGAGGCGATCTTCGACTGGGCTGCTTCGGTGCGCCCGGATATGCCGGTGCATCTGTCCCGGTACCACCCGGCCCACAAATTTGACGCCCCACCCACTCCCGCTGAGACTCTGCGCCATGCCTACCAGCTAGCCCAGCAGCGACTGGAATATGTTTACGTGGGTAATATTCATATTGATGGTACTACCGACACCAAATGCCCTGAGTGTGGGGAGCTTGCGATAAATCGTTCTGGCTTCGCCAGCCAGCCTGTCAACCTCACCGAAGATGGCAGGTGCAAAAGCTGTGGGGCGAAGCTCAACATCATCATCTGACGACAAGACCTCTGGCGAACACCTGGGCAGCCGCGCCATATACGAACCAGATATTGATCGGAGCGAAGTTGCCCAGGCAATGTTCAAGAAATGATTAGCGACCCAATCTCACTTGAAGCCCGACAGCGACCGTTAGTTCTGGCCTCTGCTTCCGCTCGGCGAGCGCGTAGTTTTGTTGAGTGGATACGGGGTTCCTATTATAATGTAGTCGGCTTGCCAATCAAACAAGTGCTCTGTGCTCTGCAAACACTAGGTTGGACCGGCGGGCAGGTCAGGACAGATTAGATGCGGCAGGCTTCACCCCCGGCTGTTGGCGCTGCCGCGGTTAGTGCGTTGATAGGCCAGGTGGGGTAGCCACATTGACAGGAGGCTGGCGTGCGAAAAAGCATATTCCAATGGGCGTTAGGCAAGACGCTGGGCAGACTACTGCGCTTGTCGGGCAACATGGGCATCGACCTGGGTACTGCCAACACCTTAGTGTGCGTTGACGGACGCGGCATTGTCCTGGATGAGCCCTCGGTCGTTGCCATCGATGACCAGACCGGCCAGGTGTTGGCCGTGGGCAATGACGCCAAGAGAATGGTCGGCCGCACGCCGGCGCGCATCTCGGCAATTCGCCCCTTGCGCAACGGGGTCATTGCCGACTTTGACGTGACCGAGGCGATGATTCGCTATTTCATCCGCAAGGTGCACAACCGCCAGCTATTTGTTCACCCTTCGGTCGTCATTGGTGTCCCGTCCGGCGTAACCGAAGTAGAGCGGCGAGCGGTCGAAGACGCCGCCCGGCAAGCCGGTGCGTGGCAGACGCGGATAATGGATGAGCCGATGGCAGCCGCGATCGGCGCAGGGATGCCGGTCTCCGAGCCGGTAGGCAATATGGTGGTCGACATCGGCGGCGGCACCAGCGAGGTGGCGGTGATCTCCATGGGCGGGATCTGCGCGCAGCGATCACTGCGAGTTGCCGGTGAGGCAATGGACGAAGCTATCGCCAGCTACTTGCGCCAGGAGGTCAACCTCTACATCGGCGAGACCACCGCTGAGCAAATAAAGATAAACATCGGCTCGGCCTTTCCCCTGCCCCAGGAGATGACCATGCAGGTGCGGGGCAAAGATGTGATAACTGGCCTACCGCGCAAGGTGGTAGTCAGCTCCGCGGAAATCCGCGAGGCTTGTACCGAACCCGTCGCGGCCATACTTGAAGTGGTAAAGGAGTCATTGGATGCTACTCCTCCCGAGTTGGCCGCAGATATTATGAATCGAGGTATCGTTCTGGTCGGAGGCGGGGCGCTGCTTCGCGGCATAGACCAGCTCATCAGTGCCGAGACGGATATACCCGTGTACGTCGCTGAGAACCCCATGCATTGTGTTGTGTTGGGCACTGCCCGCTATCTGGAGCAGCTCGGAGAGCTGCCGTTTGACTAGCCAACGTTCATCAGGAGTCACCAGGTAAATATGCGCTTAGACGCAACTACCCGCAAAACTCTCAAGCCCTTACTGCTGATGGCGGCGGTGGCTATGATTTTCACGATATGGCAGCACGCCGCCTGGGCCCGCGATCGTATCAGTCTGCCTGAGTACATCTGTCAGACGCTGGGCGGGCCGGTGATGAGCGCTGGCGCCAAGATCAATGAAGTTGTCCGTGACACAGGGCGCTCGGTGTTTCTGGCAGGCTCGTTAGCCGCGGAAAATCGCCGTCTGCGCCAGCAGCGCGATGAACTGATCACGGACAATATCCTGCTGACCGAGTATTTCCGACAGAACAAAGCAATCGAGGACAAGCTGGGCTTCGAACCCGATCAACCGGTGAAGGATGTTCCCGCTCGGGTTGTAGGCCGCACCAGCGCCAGCGGAGAACAGCGTTGCCGCATCCATATCCAGATACCAGAGAACCGCGAAGTTCACAAAGGTGATATCGTCCGACAGGCAGCAGGCCTGGTGGGCCGAGTGATTGAGGCGAGAGGCAGACTTGCTCTGGCCCTGCTGATCATAGATCCCGAACATGGCCTGGGCGCGCGGGTCCAACGTAGCCGGGCCGAGGGCGTGATAAAACCGGCGCGGCAATGGAATGAGGGCTGGCCCGACCGACTCTCGATGCAGTATTTGCGCCACCACGCCGACATTCGCATCGGCGATGTCATCATTACCTCAGGCCAAGACGGCATCTACCCGGCCGCTATACCCGTCGGAGTGGTTGAAGCCGTGGATGTTTCCGCGGAACAGGCGCAGACGGTGGTCGCGACCGTAAGACCATTCGTTGATTTCCAGCGCCTGGAATACGTCTGGGTGGTTCCGCAGCCATAGGTACCTACTGGAGGAGACGACGGTTTTGTTTTGGCTCTACTTGACTGAATTTGCCCTGGCGGTGATACTGGGCGCCTGGCAGTTTGCATGGCCGACGTGGCTGCGCCTGTTCGAGCAGCCCCCGGATCTGGCTGTAATACTGCTGGTAGTTGTCGGACTGACCCGTGGCCCCCTCGAAGGCTGCTGGACAGGATTGGTCACTGCTCTGGCCGTGGGCTCTGTGGGAGGCACACCGCTGGGGGGCTTGTTCGTCAGCCACATGGGAGCGGGCACCGTTCTGGGGCTGCTGGGGGGAAGAATCTTCCCCGATTACATACCCATAGCAATGCTCGTGGCAGCGGCAGCAGCCCTGCTAATGAACATCGTGGAACTGTTATTCCTGCCCCCGGCCAGTCTGGCGCCATGGTTGACGGCAACGGTGAGCCAGGCTGTGATGAGCGGATTGGTGGCTGCTCCGTTTGTTGCGCTGTTGCGGCCTGTAATGTACTACTTTTCACCGGCGGGCCAGCGGCGAGCCTGAAACCTTAGCAACCGGAGTCGCCCTGGGTAACAAACCCCTTCTGTGCTCGGTCAGTGGGAAGTAACCGGATGAAGAGACGCGAGTTTATCAACAAGTGTAGCCAGTTGGGCATCGGCCTGGCCGGACTGGCTGCTGTGGCAGGTTGTAGCCGCAGTCAGCCGCCTGATGTCACATCTCGCCAGGTGCCCAGCGTTACCGATGAAGAGGCCCAACGCGAAGCCCCGTCGCTGCCGGATGCTGGGTTAAAGATTGGCAATAACCGCTGGCAAGCAGGACCCGAGGACGTTGACGTCGTCGCCGCCGAGGATATGACGCCCGCAGAGCTGGTGCAGGCTGGCCTTGACAGGTATGGTGGCATCAGCAGTTGGGTCCATAGCGGCGATGTGGTCGCCATAAAACCCAATCTGGCCTGGGCGCGCCAGCCCGCGCAAGCAGCAACCACCAGCCCCGAAGTGCTGGCAGCAGTCATCAATATTTGCCGGCAGGCTCACCCCAAACGTATCATCGTCCTCGAGCACAGTTGTGACACATCCACCGTGGCCTTCGATATGTCCGGAGCCAAGCAAGTCTGCAAGGAACTGTCCGTGCCGCTGATTAGCCTGAGCCACGAGAATATGTATCAGCAAGTCTCGCTACCGGCCGGGCGCAATATCCACACCGACCAGGTAGCTACCGACATTCTGGAATGTGATGTGTATATCAACTTGCCAATTGTCAAAGCTCACAGCGGCACAGTGGCCACGGTCACTCTCAAGAACCAGATGGGCACCGTCTGGGACCGAGGGGCCTACCATCAGGCAGGGGCGGGGAGCGCTCGAGGGCTGAATCTGCATCAGAACATCGTCGGCCTAGCCGCCTCGCTGCGGCCGACACTAAATATTGTGGATGCCACCCGCATGCTGGTTACGGGTGGCCCCCAGGGACCTGGCAAGGTCGAAGAGCGCCATGCAGTGCTGGTCAGCGCGGATATGGTCGCCGTTGACGCCTATGCTGTCCAGCTGCTGGGCTACCAGCCTCAAGACATCCCCCACATTGACCTGGCGGCGGAAGCTAATGTAGGCAAATCTGACCTGTCAGCAATCAAGGTGGCAGTTGCCTAGGCGGCGCTACTGATTGCGGTGCTGTTACTCTGCGCCTTCAGTCGTTACCTTGAGGGTGTAGCTGGTGGCATCCCACTTAACGCTTGCACCCAGTGCCGAGACGACCGGCCGGGGTGAGATCAGCAGATTGCCTCCGCGAATCTGAGGCGGCTCTTTCATCAGAATGACCCGATCGCCCGACCTGGCCTCAACCGAACCGACAGTGACCTGAACAGTCCCGGCTTTGGTGACTGCCGTCATCATCTGCTGGTCAGCATCCCAGGTGATTTGGGCATCTATCGCACTCAGCAGTGGCTTGGCCATAACCAGCATGTGGCCGTTGTCGAGAATCATCGGGGCGATGGACATCTCCACCTGCTTGCTGTTTACGGTGACCTTAATCTGGTCAAGCTGCTCGTATTCTTCTTCCAGGTAGTAGTAGGCCCGCCAGGGAACGCTGATCTCGGCGTTGCGCCACAATCCTGCTGCAATACTCTCTGGCGTAATCCCTCGCTCTGTGCGGATCCCAGTTACGATCTGGTCAGTTACCTCTTCAAAACTGCGATCGACGCCAGCTCGGACCTCCTCGACCCATAGCACATAGTACTGATCGTCGACGAAGATCGGGTTACTGACATCGCCGGGCTTGAGGCTGAAGGCAGTCTCCCGAATCAGGGGGTTACGCAGGTCCTTTTTTCTCAGCCATTCCCAGTCGCCAGCCATCTCTGTGCCGATATCTGCTGCGACTGTATCGAAATCAGCACCGCCGGCCACCTGCTGCCGAGCGTTGTATGCCTGTTCAGCGTCTTCGGCGATGATGGCGTGTACATGCCTGCGCTCCGGTGCCTGATAGAAGCTGAGGTGGTCATCATAATAAGCGCGCGCATCTTCCTCAGTCACTTTGCCAATCTGCTCGACAAGTTTATCCAGTAGCATCCGGGCGCGCAGTTGTTGACGGAAGGCTGGGCCCTTGATGCCCCGCTTTCCCATCATCGCATTGAACTCTTCCAGCGACTCGTACTCGGACTTCACAGCATTCAGGCGAGCGTCGAACTCCTCCTCAGAAATGGTTAATCCTCTGGCCCGGCCCGCCTGGAATATCAACTCCTGCTCAATCAGATTCTCAAGAATCTTCCTGCCCCACTCCTGTTGCACAGCCTTGTTCAGATTAGCGCGGGTGATGGGATTACCATTGACCACACAGAGGGATTCAGCATCGGGGTCGGACGGAGAAGCGGGAGGCTGGGCGAGTACTGCTGAAGAGAGTACAAATAGTGTTACCAGAACAATCAAACACGAAAACCGCTGGCCGCCGGTCAATCGTGACATAGCCGGTTCCCCTCCCTTTGCCTGGGGCAAGTCAGCACACAAAGTTATTATATGCTCACGCCCTGTGGACGTCAAGCCGATCAGGGAAGGGAGCCTGAGCGCTGGACCTACTGAGGACCCGTACTCACCAGAGGGCTAGCCCGGACCAAACCATAAGCCTGTGACCTGCCCCGCACTGTTGAAGACCACTTTGACATCGACAGTCGCCCTCTCGCATTCGCAAGTCACAAACACAATATCATAGGGGGGTGTCTTCTCTGCCCGGGTGCTAACCTGTCTCTGGAACGGCCCAGCTTGCGCAGTGAGAGACTGCCACGCTTCTTTGAGTTTGTCTGGCGGTAGCACCGCTTTCATGGTGCTATCGAAGTCCCTCGCTGCACTTGCGAAATCTTCGTTTGCCAGTAGTCCGACCAGCGCCTGGGCCGAAGCTGTGAGATCACCCGCTACTGGAGCTTCCTCTCGGCGACCACACGAAGTCACGAAACCAACTGCAATGACTAGCACTAAGATACAGACACAGTTCTTCATAATACTTCACTCCTCGCAAAGGTGATTGGACGCGGCCCGCCTTGCTTGGCGATATCAGAACACGCCGGCATTGTGGCCCACCAGTAGAATAGCCAGCTTGCTCAGTATCTCGGCCACGATGGCAGCACCAACGAACACCCCCAGTGCTCTGACAGGCTTCATACCGCTGGATTCCTTAAGCGCAAAGTAGTTGATGACGGCCAGCCACGCCACCAGCACCAAGGTGACCATTATACCGATGATGAACCATGGTAGACCCGGGAGGTTCATGAATTGTTCCGACATCTGCTCGCCGGCCCCGGCCATTCTGCTGAGCGGCTCGGCAAACCGGCCCAACAGCTTTTCCAGATTGCAATGGAGGTGGTTAGCGACGATCCAACGCTGGTGCTGTGCGACGACCCACACTGCCTGTTCTGCGCGGAGTACCGAGCAGTGCTGCAGGCCGAATGGACCCCACCATCTGACGTTACCGGCGAGCGACGGTGAGATTCCCTTTACGATTCGGATCAGTCAAGACCGCAAGCGGCAGTCTGCCGGGAGCGAGGCCGGCAGCACAATAAACCCCTCTTCGGCATCTCCAAGCCAACAACCTGCGCCACAGGCAAGGGCCTTCGCAGTGACGGCGCCGGCAGCAGCGTCCAGCCCGTCGGTGGTCAGATAGGCCAAGTCCTCTCGGCGCATACCGTACTGCGCGAGCGCATCCACTCGCACCCGACGGCCCTCCGTGGTACCCTTCTTACCTGGGTAGCCTCCCACCAGTGCACAAAACGAGGCGTAAGGGTAGTACTCCATCATTAGGCGATCAGGGAACGCCTCTTGATTACGAAACTCTGTGAAGTCCAGTCCACCAAGCTCCTTGTATACATCGAATCCCACTTGCATCCACTTCTTGCCGGTCGTTAGTTCCCCAGCGGGTGTGAAGTAGCAGGACAAGCCGCGCCGACCCAACTCATACTCAACAAGACGGCAATTCAGATAAGTCCGCTTCTCGGGCGGCAGTGAAAGCGTATCACGGAAGGCTTGATCCTTCATCCGCCCCACATTTGGACGTCTAGGAGCATCCACAGCCACCCACACATTCTCAGATAGATCAGCTACATACCCCGCGACCGCTTTCGGGGTAGAGCACTGAACGTGGTCTTCCATCTGTAGATCGGTGTTCAGCACTACAACATCTGTGGGCTTGCTTCTCGCGACGTCCACTCCTACGCAAAGCACTCTCATCAATCTCCTGTCTCTGACATCTGCTCAGCCAGGAACTCAGCCAGCACAGCCTCCGACTTCTGCACCTGCAACTGTCGCCGCTTCTCTTTGGAGAGGCCGGCATCTCCCCTCTCCGTGGGCAGCATTCCAAAGTTAACCGGCTCCGGGCAGTAACTGCTCACATCACTTTCGGTCAATCGGCGAATCAGAGAGCCAAACATCGTCTCCCCCGGGATTAGCGCAGGCTCCCGGCGGCAGGCCCAACGGGCCGCATTGACCCCCGCCAGCCAACCAGTAGCCGCCGCCTCTGTGTAGTTGGCAGTGCCCAGCAGTTGCCCCGCCAGGAAAAGCCCCCCGCAGTCCGCGACCCGCCCGCTGCGCGTTAGCGTAGCCGGAGCAGGAACAAAGACGCTGCGCACCGCCCGGCCCGGCCGCACTATCTCCAAACCCTCCAACCCCGGCAACTGCCCGAAGACCCGCTGCTGCTCGTCAGGGGGCAGGCCGGTGCCTATGCCGGCCAGCCGCCACAGATCGCCCTTCGTATCTTCCGGCACCAGCCGCACCAGTGCCGTCGGCCGATGGCCACTTGCTGGATCCACCAGCTGACCGGCACTCATCGGCCCGCGCTGCAGCAAGTGGTGGTCGCGGCGGACCATAATTTCCGCCGGCAGATAGTAATCGAGCAGTTCCTCGGGATTTGCCTGCTCAGGGACGGTTGTTTCAGCCTCGACCAACGCCGCACAGAAGGCTTCAAACCCCGCATTATCCAGCAGGCAGTTGCGCTCGCCGCTATCCCGCTGGGGATCATAGGGGGAACCAGGAACAAGTGCGCGGTCATCTATATTATGAAGCCTGACAACCGGCGCAGAGCTTTGATAGAAAAAACGATAGGGCTGACCAATAGCGCGATACAGCACCCGGGCCAACGGCTGAGAGGTCAGCGGGCCGGAGGCCACCACGACCGCCCCGCTGCGGGGCAACTCAGTGACTTGCTCTCGGCGAATTTCAATCCGGGGATGCTCGGTGAGAGCTTCAGTGAGC
This sequence comes from bacterium, assembly GCA_030602615.1. Lineage (GTDB taxonomy): Bacteria > Armatimonadota > Zipacnadia > Zipacnadales > Zipacnadaceae > JALGTD01. The sequence continues at coordinate 7,031 of JAUVZM010000053.1, read as the reverse complement.
GCGTCTGCCATCTGCTGGCGGTCTACCAACAGCTCATAGCTCTCGGGTAGGGCGCACTGATCAGCACTGTCCAGTACCAGCGAATGCAACTGGCGCAGTTCGCGCTTGAGCAAGCCCTGGGCCTTGGTAGACAGCCATACGCCGAAGGAGTTGTCGCCCACCATCTCTGCAAGTAAGTCGGTGGTATGAGCGACGGTAGTCGTAGCCGGACGCATCTCATACAGGATGACATCTGCGCCGCAGCAGGCCGCCTGCCAGGCTGCCTCGCTGCCCGCGATACCACCGCCAATCACAACAACTGTGGACTCAGAGTGGCTGTTCATTTCTGTGAACTGAGGGAATTCGCTTGCCCAATCTTTCGCCCCTAAGGTGGGCAGCGCTGCCCCGCCGCTCACCCCAGCAGGCTATGGTCTCCATACCGGGTGAGTTTGCTGGTAGATTGCCAGGTCAACCCAGTCAGTAGACAAAGCCGGCAGGCTAACCGGCTGCGGAGGGGACGGCCGCCGCACAGAAGTCGTCTGCTGCCAGCGACCGACACCGGTCATCACAAAAACCAGGTGCCACAGTAACGCGACTGCAATGATGATAATCACTATCGCAGCAGCACGTTGGAACTTGCGTCTGGCTAATGAAAAAACCCGCTGCTCCATAGCACCAACAAGGTACCCTACAGCCGGTTGTTTGTCAATATTAGCTGGCATACGCCGCGCTGATAGCAGGGGTAATCAGCTCTGTTTGGGTTGACGGTGGGGCGGTTATTGGGTATACTGAATGCGGTTACGGGGCGTGGCGCAGTTTGGCTAGCGCGTCGGCTTTGGGAGCCGAAGGTCGCCGGTTCGAATCCGGCCGCCCCGACCAGAAATGGATTGCGAGCGGGAGTAGCTCAGCCGGTAGAGCGTCAGCCTTCCAAGCTGAATGTCGCGAGTTCGAATCTCGTCTCCCGCTCCAGGATGTAATATGCGCCCGTAGCTCAGTGGATAGAGCAGCGGCCTTCTAAGCCGCGGGTCGCCCGTTCGAATCGGGCCGGGCGTACCAGTTGTTGGTGGTGGGCGTAGCTCAAAGGTAGAGCACCTGACTGTGGCTCAGGTGGTTGTGGGTTCGAGTCCCATCGTCCACCCCACCCTTTGTTCATCAAACGCGCGCCTGTAGCTCAGTGGATTAGAGCACCGGACTTCGGATCCGGGTGTCGGGGGTTCGAATCCCTCCAGGCGCGCCATTTGACGGCAGACAACGACAGATAACAGCAGACGACGACAGAGCACAACGCGTGGGTCGTTAGCTCAGTTGGCAGAACAGGGGACTCTTAATCCTCAGGTCGCAGGTTCGAATCCTGCACGGCCCACCATAGGAGCATGAAACTGTTGGCGGCTGGCTATGAGAGGTCGGCCAGTATCGAGCACGGGGGCTTACGCTGGCTGATGCTGGAGGGCGGCCGGCAACTGGTGGAGTTGTTGGCGAGACTTAGCACCAATATGGGAGGATAGCAGCGAAGAGAATCTCGCGCGGTGTAAACCACGCGGTTGGATCGTGGCCGGGAGGGGAAGAAATGGCAGATGAGCAGAGCCAAGAACAGCATGTTGAGCCCATTCAAGTAGATGAAGAAGCACGCAAGATCATCATCCATCACCTGGAGATCTCAGACCCCGAGGTATATGAATTTGTGGCGGAGTATGAACCTACGGATAGGGCTGAGAAGTTGCTGTCAGCTGTTCGCATTGGCGCAAGGGGCCTACGTGCAATGAAGAGCGCCGATGACGTGGCGTATGTACAGAAAGAGTTTAAAGTGCTCTCAGTCTCCATGGATAGCTGCCTTCAGGATGTGAAGAAGCAGATAGACGAGGCGATTGTATCCCGCCTTGACCCCGACAAACAGGGGTCCTTTAGCGCGAAACTAATCGAAATGGTGGAGAACACACAAAGTGAACTCAGCCAGCAACTCAATACCACAAAGGAGAAGCTAGAGCAGCAATTCGATCCGACCCGTGAGGAGAGCTACACACACCAGGTGAAGAAGGCGATCGACGACCTCTCTGGAGAGGTAGATCGCGTCTTCGACCCCTCATCACACGACAGCCACGTAGGGAAATTCTTAGCGGAGATAGATGAGTACCTTGGTGATGACGGTAAACTCGCCGATGTTCTCGACGACAAATTAAGTCTAGACCAGGATGATGCCCCCCTGGCCAAGCTGAAACGGGAAATACTGCAATCGGTGCAGGACGTGAGAGACGAGATAACTGGACAAACGAAATTGCGGGAGAAGGGCACGCAGAAGGGTGCTCTTTTTGAGGGCGTCGTGAAACAGAAGCTTGAGGAGTTGGCGCAGCCTCACAGTGCACTAGTAACAGACGTGTCCCAGGAGGCAGTGGGGGGAAGCAAGGCAGGGGATTTCTTGATCGAGCTCGCAAACGGCCACAGACTGGTAGTCGAAGCAAGATCGCACGAGAACATTTCCACTCCCAGCGCACGGGAGGATCTCGAGAGAGCCATGAAGACGCGCGACGCTCAGTGGGGCATATTGGTGTCGGAGAACCCCGATGCATTGTCAAAGAACGTAGGCGCTTTTCAGGTTTTCGACAACTCAAAGCTCATCTGCGCTTACGGAAACGGGACCGGTGACATACTGGAAGTAGCTTTCAAGTGGGTCCGTTGTGGTGCTCTAAGCCAACAGGCCGCTGAAGCCGAGGTGGACCCAAACTTGATCCGTCGACATACGGACGCCATCAACAAAGCTGTTAAGCGCTTCAGGGATATCAGAAGCCAAACAACAACCATTGATAAGGCCCGAAAACAGATTGTGAACCTTGCGGATGAAATCGAGAAGGAAATAGAAGAGGCCACCAAGTCCATTGAGGAGCAAATCTTAGCAGCCACGCAAGAGGAGGCTTGAGAAGAGATGCCGAAGCGATACAAGCCAGGGGAGAAAGCGCCCGCGTCGGGTCAGTATGAAGAGGTCGGACCTCGTGGCGGGAAGACCGGGCATGAAGTGACCTCTGTTGAGGGCAAGCCGCTTCCCCCCACATCAAAGCCTGGTCAACAGTACAAGTTGGTTGATCGCACCAAACACAAGAAGTGATAGCTCAAGATTGTCGCTTGTGCTGGGCGCGTGATGGAATTGGTAGACATGCATGATTTAGGATCATGTGGGGCAACCCATGGGAGTTCGAATCTCCCCGCGCCCACCATAGCACGGCCGATAGGAGGGGCATTCCTGCCCCGACACTTCAGTATCATCAATATAGCAAACTGGTGCGCTGCCCCTCTTGTGGGCGGCAGCGTAATTTCGCCAAGCAGTTAGGAAGCGATAGTTGTGAAGCTGGACAAAGAAGTAATGCCGCGAAGCAGAGTAAAAGTCACCTTGACCGCCGAAGGCGAGGACGTAGATAAGGTCTTCGCTAAGGCCTATGAACAGTTGCGCAGCGAGGGTAAGGTGCCGGGATTTCGCCGGGGCAAAGCGCCCAAGGCCATACTTAAGCGTCATTACAGCGATGACATCATTCGGGAGCTGGCCTGGACAGCGTTCCTGGAGGATCTGTATGCACCAGCGCTGGAAGACAGCGACCTGAATCCTATCTTCCGTCCCGAAGTGCCCTCGCTGGACGAGGTGGAGAACTTCGCCGAGGGCCAGGAAGTCTCCGTGGAGACGGTGTTGACCGTTCATCCTGAGCCGAAGCTGCCTGATTACAAGACATTAAAGCTAATCAAGGCGCGAACAGAAGTCACCGATGAAGAGATTGATGAGCAGCTTGAGCAGCTTCGCGAAAGCTACGCCGATGAGATAGAAGTCGATCGCGAGTCGGTGGCCGAAGGTGACCTGGTGCGGGTGGCCATGAAGGTCATTGCCCCCGATGGTGAGGCCATCCAGGAAACCGAGTCGGAGTTTATTGCCAACCGCGATTCAGATCAACCGGTGGCCCGCAAGCTCAGCGGTCATATCATCGGCCAGGTAGTCACCGACGAGACGCCGATCTCCGAGGATTTCGACGACGAAAAGCTGGCGGGCCAGACAGTCACCATCGAAGCGACTATCAAGAGCCTCAAGGAGCGCAAGCTTCCGGAGTTGGACGATGATTTTGCTGCGAAGGTGGACGAAGAGCTGGCGAGCCTCGAGGAGTTGCGCGACCGGATCGCTGACCAACTTGCCAACAGCAAGCGCCGCGCCGCCGACCGTAACTTGCGCAATATGGCTACTACATTGGTGATGCGCGCCAGCGAAATGGACCTACCCCAGGAACTGATTGACAACGTGACCGCCTCACAGGTACAGTCATATATGCAGTACCTGCAGGGCCAGGGCCTGAGCGCCGAAGAGTCCGTCCAGGCTATGCGCGACGACCAGGATACAGTAAGCAGCCAGGTGGTTGACGGCCTCAAGCTGCACTATGTGTTTCAGGCTATAGCCGACCAGGAAGAGATCGAGATTACTGACGAGGATCTGGAGGCGGCCATTCCTGGATATGCGGCGGAAAATGATATTGACGAGCAGATGGTCAGGGAAGCGACCGAGGTCCACGAGGAGATGGAGAATCGCCTGCGTAACTTCGCTACACAGGAGCACATAATACAGATTCTGCTGGAAAACGCCGAAATAGAAAAGGTACCCTGGGAAGCTTATTCGCTGCGCGCAAAGCGGCATATGGACCAATATGTAGAGGAACTTCGCCGACCCGGCAAGCCTGATGAGGCGTCTAAAGAGGAAGAAATGCAGCAGGTGACGGAACCCGACTCGCCAACTGAAACAGAGCACCAAGCCGAGGAGGAATAAGAAGCCTATGTTAATACCAATGGTAGTTGAGCAGACGCCGCGCGGAGAGCGCTCTTATGATATCTACTCGCGGCTGCTGCGTGAACGGATTGTCTTCATCGGCACGATAGTTGACGATAATCTGGCCAGCCTCATTATGGCCCAGTTACTCTATCTGCAGGGCGAGGATCCCCTTGAGCCTGTTTCTATGTACATCAACTCCCCCGGCGGTTCGGTGACCGCAGGACTGGCTGTCTACGATACGATGCAGTATATCCAGCCGGAGATGCACACCTGGTGTATCGGCCAGGCTGCCAGCATATCCGCGGTGCTGCTGGCCGCTGGCCAGCCGGGTCACCGCTACGCTCTGCCCTACTCGCGGGTACTGATCCACCAACCCTGGGGGCAGATGGCCGGTCAGGCCACCGACATACAGATCCAGGCCGAAGAGATCCTGCGGCTGCGCGAGTGGGTCAACGATATCCTTGCCAAGGTCACCGGCCAGCCCCCGGATAAAATCAAACAGGACACCGAGCGCGACTACTACATGGATGCCGAACAGGCCCTGGAGTACGGCATCATTGACTCGATAGCCCGCAAACAGCCCGAAGAAGAAAGCGAATAGATACGCAATACGGCAGCTAGGAGCAACATAACCAGTGGAACCAACTGATTCATCAGACGGACGAAAACTGAACTGTAGCTTCTGCGGGCGCGAGAAGGGCAGCCGCCCCAACCAGGTACACGAGCTGATCGCCGGCCCGGGCGTCTACATCTGCCCGCAGTGTGTGGAGTTGTGCAACGAGATCCTGCGTAGCCGCCGCGAGCAGGAGGCCGTCCCGGAGCTGGCCACAGTCCCCAAGCCTCAGGAGATTGCCGACTATCTCGACCAGTATGTAATCGCCCAAGATAAGGCCAAGCGCATCCTGTCGGTGGCAGTCTACAACCACTACAAGCGAGTCCACACCGGCTCTGTGGACGACGATGTTGAACTGGAGAAAACCAACGTATTGCTGATCGGCCCCACCGGCTGCGGCAAGACCCTGCTGGCGCGGATCCTCGCCCAGATGCTGGAGGTGCCCTTCGCCATCGCCGACGCGACCTCGCTAACCGAAGCTGGCTACGTCGGCGAAGATGTTGAGAATATCTTGCTGAAGCTCATCATCGCCGCCGACGGCGACATCGAAAGCGCCGAACGGGGTATTATCTATATTGACGAGATAGATAAGATCACGCGCAAGGAAGAAGGCCCGTCCATCACCCGCGATGTCTCCGGCGAGGGCGTCCAGCAGGCCCTGTTGAAGATCCTGGAAGGCACCATAGCCAACGTCCCCCCCCAGGGCGGCCGCAAGCATCCCCAGCAGGAGTACCTACCTATTGATACCACCAACATCCTGTTCATCTGTGGCGGTATCTTCGGCGGGCTGGCCGATATCGTCCGCGAGCGCACCCACAAGCGGGCTATCGGCTTCGACGCGGTTTCCTCGGGTGCTATAGACCTGACCGACGACGAACTGGTGGCTAAGGTCATTCCCGAAGACCTGATCAACTTCGGCCTCATCCCCGAGTTCGTCGGGCGACTGCCCACCATTGCTCCGCTACACTCACTGGACGAAGAGGCCCTCAAGCGCATCCTGGTTGAGCCTAAGAATGCGCTGGTCCGCCAGTATGAGAAGTTGATGCGCCTGCTGGATAACGTGGAGCTGATCGTCGCAGACGAGGCACTCAATGCCATTGCCGAAGCCGCCCTCAAAAAAGAGACCGGCGCCCGCGGGCTGCGCACCGTTTTCGAGGAAGTGATGCTGGACGTGATGTTCGAAATCCCCTCCAGCACCGACGTCGTCCAGTGTGTAATCAGCGAAGAGACCGTCCGCGAGGACAAGCGCCCCCAACTGATTCGCAAAGGGGATCAGCAGAAGACGGCGTAGCACCCCTCCGGTACGACAGGGTCTCGCCCGTCGCATGCAATCACCGGGTAGGAGCGACATTCCTGTCGCGACTGAACAGGCGAGCGAATCGTAATGGTCGAGCATCACGAGCCTACGCAGCCACGAGTCATCTGGCTCTACCGGACGTGGATCGAGTATCTCCCGGCAGCCGGATCGTTTGTTGTTGCCGCCGCGGTCATCGCCTTGTATACACTCATTGCGAATCGCGCGCCCCTGGGCGAAGATCCGCTCTCTATCGTTCTTTTCATCGCCGTCATGGTCACGCTGCCGGCAGTCGTTGGCGTGTATCTCGTGCTGAGGTGCATAAGGTGTCGCTTTGCGGTGACACCAACGGCGCT
>JAUVZM010000078.1 GCA_030602615.1 bacterium | reverse complement strand
GCCACTGATAGATGGAGTGCTCGACGATTCGTGCTGGCGGCAGGTATACCACACTGATGAATTCTGGAACACTGATGACCAGCGTGCACCCACTGAGCGCACGGAAGCCTGGCTGTGCGTGGATGACGAGGCGTTCTATGTCGCCGTCTATGCCCATGACAGCCATCCTGAAGGCATCTCCTGCCAGGAGACCAAACGCGGCGGCGAGATCGACAACGATGACTTCATTTCGGTTGCTATCGACGCTGACCATACCGGCGAGCAGTTCTACATCTTCCAGGCCACGGCCAACGGCACCCAGAAAGAACGCATTCCGGGGGGCAGTGATGCAAAGGTTGAGTGGCGGGGCGACTGGTTGGCAGCAGCTAGAATCCTGGACGACGGCTGGACGGCAGAGATGAAGATACCCTTCGCGATTCTGCGTTATCCTGCTGGCCAGTCAGTGTGGGGTGTGGACATATGGCGACGCCACGCCCGCACCAGCAACTGGTTTAAGTGGCCGCCTCAGCCGGAGCGGTGGGACGACCACGAAATCGCTGAGCTGAGAAGCCTGAACCTGCCTGTCATCCGGGTCCGGCCCATCATCATGCCTAATGTGCAGAGCGAGTGGCAGGACGGCCACTTCCGCACCAATATCAGCCTGGACACGAAGTACACGCATCAGAGCGGCTTGACCGGTGTGATGTCCTTGACGCCCGACTTCCGCAATATCGAGGATGAGGTGGAGAGTATTGACTTCTCATATACGGAACGCTGGTATAGCGACCGCCGCCCGTTCTTTGTCGAGGGTGGTGGCTATATGCCGCCCGGGGAGATGTTCTACAGCCGGCGCGTCGAGGACCTGGATCTGGGGCTGAAGCTGTTTGGCACAGTGGATCGCACCAGCATCGGACTGCTGGATGCTTATAGCCTCGACGGGCGTAACGACTTAGCCTTGAATGTGCGCCAGAGAATCGCCCGGCACAATCAAGCGACTGTCGCCTACGTTCGCAGCGACCAGCCCGGCCCGGACAACGAGACCTATCACCTGCGCGGCCGCTATCGCAAGACTCTAGGGCGCGGCAGCTTCCGCGTGAGCGCACGTGTTTTCGAGAGCCATACCGAAGGCGGCGCCAGGGGAACATCCTGGTCGGTTAACGCGAGTCGCTGGCGGGGCCAAGGCAAGCCCGGCTTTTGGGCCAACTACCAACACGTGGACCCCACCTTCGATCCCTGGGACGGCTTTGCGCCTGATACTAATCAGAAGGGATTCTCGGCGGGCGTCAACTTCCGGGATAGCTTTGACGAGCGCCGGACCGAGCGACACGGCGCCTGGTTGAACTGGGCCAGCTTCGACCACACTGACGGCAGCCGCTATCACAATGACCTGGGCCTGGGATACTGGATTGACTACCGCGACGGCACGTCGGCGAATGTGAGCTGGAGCTACTCAGACCGGCCACCTAACGTGGATCATATCCAGGGAGTTGGTCTCGGTTGGAACTCAAAGAAGCTCCACCGGGAAGGCTATGCCGGCATCAGATGGGGTCAGCAGGACGGTGCTGACTACCTTTACTACAGTGCCAGCCAGGGCTTCAAGCTGAGCGACAAGCTCCGCTTCCACGTGGGGCACGAATTCCGCGAGAGCGATTACCCGGATGACGCCGATGACGAGTGCCTCCGGCGCAGCACGGTTACCATGAACTACGACTTCACGGATGAAAAGACCCTGGGCGGTCGCCTGTTGACCGGGGATCTGGGCACGAACTTCTTTGTGAGTTACCGCCAGGCGGTGCGCGCGGGCACCGACCTGTTCGTGATTCTGGGTGACCCGAACGCCGACCATACCCAGAGCCGCCTGGCTGTCAAGACGAAATGGGTATACAGGTGATGCAGAGGTTGGTACGCCAGTGGAGAAACCTTGGCATCTGCGCCGCAGTCTGCCCCAAGGACTGTATTGAGATGGTGCCGGAGTCTGAGTTCGAAGATTAGCGTTTCTCGCGTATTGGGACTTACGTTCCAATACCCAGGAGGGGATTAGAATGAGGAAAACCAAAGTATGGAGCCAGATTGTGATGGGGCTTGTGTTGTGTCTGTGTCTGGAGGCCTGCACTACCCGATCGGAGCAGCCGCCCGCGCCGGTTCAGGTGGCGGAACAGCCGATGGTGCCGGCTCAGGAGGCGTCGAAGGTGCAGGGGACGCTGGAAGAGCTACTCAAGCAGGTCGAGGGCTTACAGCAGCGAGCGGAGCACCAGAAGGTCATTGACCTGTGCACTGAGATTATTACTATACACCCCGATTCGGCCGTCGTGTACGTTGAGCGTGGACGTGCCTATGGCGCTTGTGGCGATTATGATCAGGCGATTGATAACTTTGACAAGGCGATACAGATAGAACCGCGGTACGCACTCGCGTATGCTAGCCGTGGGCTCGAGGCTCAGAGTAAGGGTCACCACGATCAGGCTCTTTGGTATTATAGCCATGCCATCGACCTCTGCACTACTGCTCTTGAAACCAACTTGGAGGACGCTGAAGCGTACTTTGTGCGGGGGTTCACTTATGTTTGGAAGCAGGACTACCAACGCGCGCTCGAGGACCTCACCAAGTCTCTGCGCATCGACCCGCAAAACGCTGACGCGTACGTGGTTCGTGCTACCGTGTATTATGCCCAGGGGGACTACGACCGCACGATTGACGATTGTACGAAGGCTTTGCGAATTAACCCCGAATACGTTGATGCCTACTTGGATCGCGGGTGCGCTTACGATGACAGAAGGCAGTACGATCGGGCGATTGATGATTATTCTGAAGCCCTTGTGATCAACCCGCGAGATGCGATTGCTTACTGTAACCGTGGTGTTGCGCACGGCAAGGCAGGGCAATGGGCCCGAGCGATCGAGGACTACGCGAATGCCTTGGAAATCGACCCAGAATACGCCGAGGCGTATGCCTACCGTGGAAACGCGTACTGCGGAATACACGAATATAGCCGGGCGAGGGAGGACTTTGACAGTGCGCTGCAGGCGGATCCGGGGTGGGCACTTGCGTACGCTGGTCGCAGCAACGCCTATTTTCTCCTGGGTGACTATGACCAAGCTACGCGGGATTGCGACAAAGCCATAGAACTTGACCCGACCTATGCCCTTGCTTATGTAAGCCGCGGAAACGTGTACGCTGTGAAAGGCAACTATAGCGAAGCCATTCGCAAGTACAACCAGGCCATAGCGCTTGATTCTGATGGACCAGCAGGTGAATCTGCACGCCAGAACATTCGGGACCTAAAGGAGATGGGCCATTAGGCCAATAGCCTGACATTTGCATGCATATAGCTCAGTAGTGGTCGCGTTAAGGAGGACCAACATGCCCCAGGTAAAACCAATGGAGGGGAATCAGGCGGTGGCGGAGGCGATGCGGCAGATTAATCCCGACGTCGTCGCCGCCTACCCTATTACCCCCTCTACTGAAGTCGTCCAGACCTTCGCCCAGTTCGTCGCCGACGGCGAGGTGGATACCAACTTCGTGGCGGTGGAGAGCGAGCACTCGGCGATGAGCGCCTGCACGGCGGCGGCCGCCGCCGGTGGGCGGGTGATGAACGCCACCTCCTCCGCAGGCCTGGCGCTGATGTGGGAAATCCTATACATCACCGCTTCGCTGCGTATGCCGGTGATTCTGACGGTGGTCAACCGTGCTCTGTCGGGCAATATCAACATCCACTGCGACCACTCCGACACAATGGGCGCGCGCGACGCCGGCTGGATCCAGATCTATGCCGAAAATGTCCAGGAAGCCTACGACAACCTCATCCAGGCGGTGGCCATCGGTGAGCAGGCGGAAGTGCGGCTGCCGGTGATGTCGTGTCTGGACGGTTTCCTGGTCAGCCACTCCTACGAGCTGCTCCAGGTAGAAGACGACGAGGCGGTCAAGGATTTTGTGGGGCCGTATGAGCCTCGCTATCCACTGCTGGACGTGGCTAATCCCCTTACCATGGGGCCGCTGGACCTGTATGACTTCTACTTCGAGCACAAGCGCGACCAGTGGGCCGCCTACGAGCCGGCCAAGCAGGCAATAATTGACGCCGGCCAGCGCTTCGGTGAGCAGTTTGGCCGCAGCTACGGGTTGTTCGAGGAGTACCAGCTTGAGGATGCCGAGATTGCTATCGTGGCGCTCGGCTCAATGGCGGGCACTGCCAAGGATGCAGTGGAGTCGCTGCGCGACGAGGGTGTCAAGGCGGGGCTGCTGAAGCTGCGGGTATTTCGTCCCTTCCCGGCCGAGGAGCTGGCGGCGGCGCTTTCCGGGCTGGAGGCGGTGGCCATCT